>JBGQCZ010000745.1:0-3160 GCA_041495645.1 Gemmataceae bacterium
AGCAGGCCGGAGTGGCCTGCCTCATTGGCGCCGGCGATACCCGCACCGGACCGCTCGTCTCCGCGCTGGTCGCCCTGATCAATTTCCCGCTCGCCTGGGGCCTGCTGCACGGGTACGGACCGATCCCCAAGCTGGGGTTCACCGGTGTTGCTTACGGAACTGCATTGAGCCACATGATTGGCAGTTTCGTGGTTCTCGCCGTGCTCGCGCGCGGCCGATATGGGCTGAAACTCCGCTTTTCTCAACTCATACCAAGCTGGGCGTGGATGTATCGTTTGTTGCGAATCAGTGTGCCGGCGGCAGTGGATAGTCTCTCGGTGGTGGCGGGTCAGTTTTGGTTTCTGAGTCTCGTCAATCAAATCGGCGACGGATCGACGCGCAACTTCGCGATTGCGGCGCACGGCCAAGCCATTCAATGGGAAGCTCTCGGTTACTTGTCCGGCTTGGCGTTCGGTATAGCGGCCATGTCGCTCGTAGGGCGGAATCTGGGGGCGGGACGACCAGACCGTGCGGCCAAGTGCGGTTGGACGGCTTTGGCCATCGGCGGCGGTTGGATGTGCGTGATGGGGGCCTTGTTCTTCGCGCTGGCGCCGTTGATGTTGGGTTTGTTCTCGCCGGGTGAGCACCAACGGCCGGTGATCGAAATGGGCGTGCCGGTGCTGCGCCTCGTCGCCTTCGCCATGCCAGCTGTAGCCAGCACCATCATCTTGACCGCAGCGCTGCGCGGGGCCGGCGACACGCGCGTGCCAGTACTGTTCACCTGGGCCGGTTTCCTTGCCGTGCGCATCCCGTTGGCGTATCTGCTCACGCGCGATCAACTCGATCTGCGCTTCGTCACCGTGCCGTGCTGGAATCTGGGGTTGTTCGGCGCCTGGCTGGCGATGTTCGCCGATCTGTATCTTCGTGGAGCCTTATTCCTTGCACGCTTTGCGCGTGGCAAGTGGAAATTGACACGTGTGTGAACGGGTGAAAACGAACATATTTTTCGTTTTCCAATTCGTCAAAACGTGATACCATTTCCGTTGGTCAGACTCTTCTTGAAGCCGGAGTTGACTCCGTGATTCAATTGCGCTGTTCGGGATGCCGCCGGGATCTTTCGCTGCCCGACGCCGTTGCAGGGAAAACGGTTCGCTGCGCGCATTGCCGCGCTATTGTCGAAGTGCCGTCGGCACGGCCCCCGCGAGAAATGCGTTTGCGCAACGCACCCAATACGGCATTTCCAGTCGTGGCACCCAGCCGATCCGAACCCGAGCCGCGTGAACGCCCTCGAATCGTGGAACAGCCCGCCCGAAGACGTTCTCCGCTCATCGCGCTGCTGGTCGTCGGCGGCATTGGCGTGTTTCTCTTGGCGATGGTCGGAATTCTCGGCGTTGTCGCTGTTTTGTTGGTTACCGGCAGCGACGAAAGCAAATCGCCGGTCGCGAACAATTCCACTGGAAGCCCGACTGCAGCCGATTCGGATCCTCCCGGAACTTCGAATAGCGGAGAGCTGAGTGCTCAAACTCTGTCCCGCCTCAAGAAGATGACGGTTTTTATCAAGTCCGACTTTGGCTTTGCCGGTTCGAGCGGCACGGGTTTCCTGGTTCGCGTCGAAGACCGCAATGGTTACATTGTGACCAACGACCACGTGGCGCGTGGCAATCCACTGGCGGACGAAGAGGATCGACCGGGCGCGCGCGCCCGGCGGGGTGCCCGGTTGCAACCGAGACAAACCTCGGTGATATTCGACAGCGGCACGCCGCAAGAACGCACGGCCCTCGCGCAGATCGTCGCCACGGATGAGACTCACGATTTGGCCATCCTCAAGGTGTCGGACGTTGCCAACCTGCCGCAGCCAATTGATTTGTCCGGCGCGCCGGAGTTGCGCGAAACCCTCCAGGTCTTCGTGCTCGGGTTCCCGCTGGGCCGGCTTTTGGCCGGGGGCCGCAACCCGGCAATCACCGTCGGTAAAGCCTCCATTTCGAGCCTGCGCCATGACCGTTCAAACCGCCTTTCCCGAGTTCAGCTGCAGGGCGACGTGAATCCGGGCAACAGCGGCGGGCCGGTCGTCGATGCCCGCGGCCGACTGGTCGGCGTGGCCGTGGCATCGATCGAAGGCACGCAGATCGCCGTCGCCATTCCGCCGCAAGACGTGCTCGATTTGCTCCAGCGGCGCAACTATCGGATCAACGTCTCCAGCTCGAGCACGAATGCCGATCAATCCAACGTTCAATTCCAAGTCGAATTGCTCGATCTGGTCGAAGGCGTCAAACAAGTTCGGGTCCTGTATCTCGTCGGTCAAAGTCTTACTCCCGAAGCCCAGCGAGCCGTTGACGGCCGTTTCCCCATGCTGCAAAACGCCCGCGAGCTCGTGTTGACGCCAATCGGGGGCAAATTCACCGGACGGCTCACCGTGCGGGCCAACGAGATCATTCAAAACCAATTGCCCTATCAAGTGGCTTACACCACCGCTGGTGGACAGACTCTTTGCAACGCCCCGCAGAATTTCAACGTGAGTTTCGCCAATTTCGCGGCGCCGCCCATGCCAATGCTTCCGCAACCGAACGCCCCGCCGACCGTGAACTTCCAGCCCGGCGCAACTTCCGACGCGCGAAAGGTTCTTCTGGCTGAGCTCGATCCTTTCGAAACGCACTTCGGCCCTTGGCCTCTCGGCAAAGGAACCACGGGCAGCATCGACACCAACTCGCCCATTGTTGTCAAGGGCGCCAAATACCCCAACGGATTGGGCTTGCACTCTAGTCAAGCCGGCGAACCCTCGGTCGTGAAATATCGCCTCGGCAAGACGGCGAATTCCTTTCGCGGCGCCGTGGCGTTCAACGACGACAACGACGGTAAGATCGCCGGGCCGACCCATTTCGAGGTTTACGGCGATGGCCGGCAACTCTGGCGGTCGAAGTCCATCCGGACTCGAAAACAAGTCGACCAATTTGAGATTGATCTGACCGGCGTCGAAGTTCTCGAATTGCGCGTCGGTACCAGCGGCAGCACTTTCGGAGCCCATGCGGTGTGGCTCGACCCGATTCTGGAAGGCGCCGACTCGAAAGCAATCCGCATTGCCGCGGGCAAAAAATAGCGAAGTCACGCCCGCTCCACCGGCACCACTTCCTCGATGCGATCAATGACCACCGTTCGCAACGTCAGAGCCGAAATTAGCCCTGTG
>JBGQCZ010000746.1:0-3159 GCA_041495645.1 Gemmataceae bacterium
CGCTTACGGAAAGATTGTTCAGGGCCGTCACCGCGCCGTAGGTCTTGGTGACACTGTCGAGTTGAAACAGCATGCGAGAGTCCCGGCAAGGAGTCGTGAGACACGGCGCGCAACCGCAATAATGGATACCAATCTATTCGCGATTGGCACGAAAATCTTTGGCTCAATCATGTCAATGCCGCGAACAATTCCTGAAGGAGATTTGGCCCGGTCCGCGCTGGTGGGCTTTCGGCATTGGCGGCGGACCATTCGAGCGCCAAGGTGAGCGGTATCCACGGCGGTTCACTGGGTTTGTCCAGGTGGCGGACGGCGCTGGAAATCTTCGCGGGCATTGGAACGCATTGCACGCCTTCAGGAGTTGGCCGGGCGCAGTTTTCGGCGGGAGACGTGACGAGGTATTCGCGACAGGCGAGCGGTCGGTCCGGATGGATCGAACAGGATTCTTCTTCCAAAAACGGACAGGGAATGCCGAGGGTGAAGTACGTCAATCCAAGCGGGCGCAACTCGCGGCCCGATGCACCGTCCGGTCGGCGAAGCGGCTCGAACAATCCCGCCGCATCGACTCGCGCAATTGCCTCGGCGAAGCGCTCGCGAATCTGCGTTCGGCGAGGTTCCGGCATCGCGGCAACCAGCAGAGCCAGGTGATGCGCCTCGGCGCCCGAAATCGGCACCAATTGCCGGCAACATGCCCCGCATCCCTTCTCACAGGAAATCGTCAGGCCTTGCTGTTCGACGTCTTGAACTGCGCAGTCCACAACCGCATTGGTCAATCCTTCAAACACAGGCAACAATTCCCGCACTCGCGTCGGCCCTGGCGGCACGGAAATCTCCAGGTGCAACAGCCGTCCGCCGATCTTGATTTGAATATTCGCGGTCGGCCACGCGGGATCAGGCCGTGCAGCGCCACGAACTGGAGCGAGGCGAATGACGGGTAACGACTGCCGATTTGATCGAGATGAACCGGAGGTCATGATTCATGCCCTCGCGCAGGTTGCCCAAGGGATCGTTCGCAGATTACTTCCACTTGATAATACAGACAATCCAATCAATAATCTGACGACCCTGATCCGAAGAATCGATGATCTTCGCCAGAAATCAGAACTGGGATTGAGCATGAAGCGCTTCAATGAAACATTCAGAATAGTTTTCTTGGTTTTAATCCTACCGTTTTTGATCGTCGTGTGTGGCCCGACTCGAATCCTCGGCGAAACACCATCCATCGTTGAACTGGATTCGGAAGTCACTCAATACGATCGTTTCAAGATCAACGGCTTCGAGGTCTACGTTCATTGGGATATCGCCAAGCTTGGTGAGGCACGCCACGCGGGGATCCTCCGCGAGCTCGAGGGCAAGCTAAAGGAAACGACGGCGCTGATCCCCAAGGACAAGCTGACAATCCTCCAGAAGACACTCATTTGGATCGATTGGGGTTTCTCTACTACATCGCAATTTGACATCCCCACGACTCAGGCAATGGCGTTTTATCGGCCTCCGGATGCCCGTCGTGAAGCCCTGGAGCCGGCTAAGCGCGGCGGCGTAGCAGTCTCAGCGATGATTTGTCTCGACGGATCGTCCGCAAAGAGCACCACTCGTTGGTACCAAAATTGGCTGTTACATGAACTGGCCCATTCGTATCACTATTCTGTCTTGGGTCCGAACCATTTGAAAGTGATTGATACATTTCGGGCCGCGAAAGACGGTAGGCTTCACATCCTGTCGTATGCGAGCAAGGATTGCGACGAGTACTTTGCGGAGCTTTCGGTTGCCTACCTCGGGAGGAAACGCGAGTACCCGCGCACGCGGCTCGAACTCAAAGAACACGACCCGCGAGGATATCGGCTCATGCGAGAAGTGTGGGGCGAAATCAGCGACGATCGTCTGGGAATTCAACTTCCGATTTTCCGGTCGAGATGCTGTGTGAAATGAGAATCGTATTAAGAACAATTCTCGGACTTGTCTTTGCTTCAATCGACTCTGTCAAGTAGCCCCTCGCTCGTCACGCGCGTAAAATAGCATATCCTTGCCTTGGCAACCCTTGGCCGACAAAGAGGCTGACTTCATGCCGATGACGTTGACCGAAAAGATCCTAGCCCGGGCGTCCGGCCGCGAGGCTGTTTCGCCGGGCGATAATGTTTGGGTGAATGTCGATGTGTTGATGACTCACGACGTGTGCGGGCCGGGTACGATCGGCGTCTTTAAGCAACAGTTTGGCAAGGATGCGAAGGTTTGGGATCGCGAGAAGGTCGTGATTATCCCCGACCATTACATTTTCACTGCCGACGCGATGGCCAACCGCAACGTGGACGTGTTGCGTCAGTTCGTGGCCGAGCAGAACATCAAGTACTTTTACGACGTTGGCACGCCGAAGTACAAAGGCGTCTGCCATATCGCGCTGCCGGAAGAGGGCCACACGCGGCCGGGCGAGGTGCTGCTCGGCACGGACAGCCACACCTGCACGGCGGGCGCATTCGGCGAGTTTGCCACCGGCATCGGCAATACCGACGCCGGGTTTGTCATGGGCACGGGCAAACTCTGGCTCAAAGTGCCGCCGACGATGCGTTTCGTTTTCCACGGCACTATGCCCCCGTATCTGATGGCGAAGGACTTGATCCTGGCCGTGATCGGCGATATTGGCTGCGATGGCGCCACTTACCGGGCGATGGAATTCGATGGCGACGGGCTTTACGCGCTCAATATCGAAGAGCGCATGACGTTGTGCAACATGGCGATCGAGGCGGGTGGGAAGAACGGCCTGATTGCGCCAGATCAAGTAACGCTCGATTACGTAAACGCGAGGAATGCCGGGAAGCGGCCCTACAACGCGATGAAGTCGGATGTAGGGGCGAAAGTAAACTGCGAGAAAGTCTACGACGTGACGCAGCTCGAGCCGGTGATTGCCAAACCGCACAGTCCCGATAATCGCGCCCGAGTTTCGGAAGTTACCGGCACCAAACTCGACCGGGCATACATCGGCAGTTGCACGGGCGGAAAGCTCACGGACTTCCGCGCCGCCGCAAGGGTGCTCAAAGGCCAGTCGGTCCGCATCGACACGTTTGTGGTGCCCGCAACCAGCGACATCGCCGCGGGGCTAAAGACGGAACGAATCGGCAATCAGACGCTGGAAGAAGTGTTTTTGTCGGCGGGCGCCAAGATCGGCGA
>JBGQCZ010000747.1:0-3147 GCA_041495645.1 Gemmataceae bacterium
CTCGTCGACGGTGCCTACGATCGCGCCCGGGATACGGCCGGCCGTGTCCAACTCGCGCAGCAGCATCAGGTCGTCGAAGTCGGGCGAATGTTCCAACAATTGTCGCTGCCTGGCGCCGAGCGTTCCGGCCCTGTATTCGAGCGCGTGCATGTGGTGTTCGATCAGGAACTTCGTGCGTTCGGTGATCAACCCATCTAGCGCTTGCAGGCCTGCTTCGACGTGATCGTACGGATCGAGTCCCTTGCCCACGTCGTGTAACAGGGCCGCCAACAGGAATTCCTCATCGTAGGGCCGGGCACCGCGGGCAAGCTCGAAAACCTGTAGTGAATGGTACAGCACGTCGCCCTCGGGATGGTGCTTTGGCGACTGCTTTGCCGACTCCAACGGCAACAGAAGCAAGCGAAACATCTGGTACGGATCGACTCGCTCTTCTTGAGCCGAGAGTTCGTCCTCCAGATTCAAGTCCGGGTATTCGTGAGCAATCAATTCCTCCAACTCGGCGATTGATGCTCGCTCGATGGCTTTGCCCGTGATCGAGCTTTTGAATACGTAGTGGGCTTGGTCGCCCGCATAGACGGTCAATTCGTAGTTGCAGCGATCGTGAACGTGAATGTGTGTGAAAACGCGCGATTCGTTGTGCTTCATCACTTGTTTACGTTCGACCTCGAACTGAAACCCTTCGCTTTCGAGGACATTGGTAATGGCCTCGATGCTATCGCTGAACAGGTGCAGGTCAATGTCGGAGCCTTTACGCACGTGGCCGGTCATCACGCTGCCGATCAAGCGTGGACGAAAACGGGTGAGCAGGCGCATCAGCCGCAGAGCCTGCAATCTCATGTCGCGCAGATTCTCGGTGCGTTTTTCGCCTTCGTGCATGCGGGCAAACGCCTGGATCAAGTCGCGGATTTCGGAATTGGAGGGGAGGTCTTCGGGCTTGCAGGATTGGCGGCAGAGGCGTTTGGCGGCCTTGCGTTTGGCGGTGAAGTATTCGGTCTCTTGACGTTGATACATCAAGCGGGCGGCTTCATAGGCGATGGCTAAGCGAAGCTTGTCATGTCTCATCCTTTCATGCGCCGATATTGAAAGCCCCATTTCTAGCGGCGCGGGGGCTGTGTGGGAAGCATAGCAAAAGGGGACGGGTCAAGACAAGTGAATCACGAATTTGGCATTTGATTGCCCGGCCGCCAAACGCGTGGCGAACCGGGATACGGAAGCAGGCGAAAGCCGTTGCGCCAGTGCCAAAGCATGCTCGCGTCGTTGCCGAGCAGGAAAGTCGTTCCGAGATCGGCATAGCCGAGGTCAAGCAGGGCGTTGGTTGCATGAGCCAGCAGAGCGGAACCAAGCCCGTGGTGGGCGCACGGCGGGGTTACGAAAATCCAGGTTAGGTGCGGGCGGCCCAGCAGGCGGCGGGCGTCATCGGTCGTCGGCAGAACATCCCATTTGCCGTCCCACCAGTCGCCTTCGGGTTCGCGTGGGATGAGCGTTACCAGCACGGCGCCGATGAGTTGTTCGGAACCTTCAGGCACGGCGGCGAAACAAGCTTTTTCGATCAACGGTCCGTCACCACCGGTTCGCGTTTGTTCAATGGCCTCGCGCGAGGCTTCGAGGCGCTCTTCATCGGACAAGCTGGCGAACGGCTGGATTTGTAGGAATGCGGCAGAGAACAACTTCGGAAACTCAGCCCAATCCATGTCCGCAACCGGTCGAAAGTGGAACGACTCGTTTTGGACGCGATGCGCGCTTGCCGTTTCGGTTGGCCGTAGCTCCAGCACCGCATTGAAGGTCCTCGGCCGTGGTGATAACCGTGCTTCCCCGTCGAAATACTCGTACTTGAAGGCCGCGTTTCGCGGCAGCGCGTCGAATTGCTCAATCGGGATCTTCAGGCACAGGCGGCGATACCACTTGTCGAGCATGTCGCACCCGGAGCGAGCGGAATTGCATGGTTCAACCGTCGTTTACGTTTCGCGCTCGCTTTCGCGGCAATCAGTGAGCGCGAAACGTGAACGCGCCCGCGATCATTTTTTTGCCAACACGCACCACAGAAACTTGTAACCGCGAATGAATAGCTCGCCGTCGCTCGGCGCGATGGACGCCAGCACTTGGTCGGGCAACTTGTTTCTTGCCAACACTTCGAGCTTTGGATCGGCCTTAAGCACGAAGGTTTCGCCATTGTTGTTGGTCACATACAGCCGCCCGGCGGCGTGGACCATCGAGCCCCAGGTCGAGGAAGTGAGGCGCTCCTCCTGCTTCCACAGGTCCTTGCCCGTCATCAGTTCGTAACACGACGCGATACCTGGTTCATTCATGATGTACGCGTAATCGCCGAGTATCACGGCCGAGCCGATTCGTTGCGAGTTGCGGGGGTGGTGCCAGAGGCGATTCTTGGTGATGTCACCGCTGCCGCCGGTCTGCACCGCCAGCGCCGGTCCGCCATAGCCCGACATTGCGATCACGATCCCATTCTTCGACACGACCGGCGACGTGTAAACGAGATTGCTGAGTCCTTCGCACGACCAAAGTTCCTTTCCCGTTTGCGGATCGAAGCCTTTGACTTTCTTGGGTACGCTCAGCACGATCTGTTCACGGCTGCCAATCGTGGCGATCGCTGGCGTGCTCCATGATCCGATCCAATCCTCGCCCTTATTCGTGAGACCATCATTGCCGCCCGGTTCATCGTGACGCCAAACCTCGTCGCCCGTTTTCTTGTTCAAAGCGATCAAGAACTGCCGTTCGCCTGGCCCACACGACAAATAGACCAGATCACCGTGAATCACCGGTGAGGAGCCGGTTCCCCAAATGTGAATGAACTTGCCGAGATCCTTGCGCCAGACTTCCTTGCCTTCAAAATCCAGGCACCACACGCCCGCCGATCCGAGGCTGGCAATCACGCGCTCGCCGTCGGTGGCGCACGTAGCGGAGCCATAAGGGTTGGTGTTGTGTGTCGGCTCTTTGTCTTTGAATTCAACGGTTCGAAACCACAATTCCTTTCCGTTGCCGCGGTCGAGGCACAGCACGCCGCGTTTCGTGCCCTTGTCGGTGCACTGGGTGAGAAAAATCCGGTCGCCCCAGACGATGGGCGACGCGTTGCCGCTATCGGGCAGCGGTGCCTTCCAACGAACGTTCTCCTTTTCGCTCCACGTCAGCGGC
>JBGQCZ010000748.1:0-3146 GCA_041495645.1 Gemmataceae bacterium
CCCGTCGCCAAAAAAACTTTCGATCCAATTTGACATCTTCCGCCCGCACCCAATAGTGATTTGGCGTACACGTCTCGGTTCACTTTTTGGGAGGGCACATCCATGAAGAGCACATCCACATCACTCATCGCTCAAGCCGCGGAGATGCGGGCCGCCGGCGAATCCTGGGAAGCGATTGCCAAGGCACTGGACCGTTCCTGTACCCGCATCCGCCACTGGCCGCGGGAGCATGCGGCCGAGTGGAACCGCGCCTTCCACGCGGCCACGGTGCAGCAGGTTATCGAAGGCGCGCATGAAGCCGCGATTGTGCTGCGCCGCCAGATGCGCTCGCCGGACGACAAAGTCGCCCTGGCCGCCGCCAAGGAAATGTCAAAAGTCCGTATGAATATGCGCAAGCTGGACCTTGAGGAAGAAGCCCAAAAGGCCGCGGCCGCCACCAAGACCGTACCCCCGCCGCCAGCCGAGCCCAAGCCCGCGTTAAGCAATTGGGACCGCCTCCAGGGCACTCCCGACGAACCCACCAAAGAGGAATTGACGAAGTGGGTGCGCGACGTCAGAAGCATGAGCGAAGAGGAAGTGACCCATCTCCTCGATCCGGAACCGAGCGAAACGTACATCCGCCGCGCGCCAGAAAAACCCGCGGCGGGTTCGGTTCCCGGCTCAACATTTGCGCCGTTGCCGATTTACGCCGTCGACTCGGATCGGGCTCATTTTGGTAGCGGATGAAAGAGTAAGTAGGTCTTGTATCCGCCGCCGATGTTGGCCGCCGAGAATCCGTTCTGGAGCAGGATTCGCGTGGCCAGATAGCCGCGCTGACCCACCTGGCAATAGGCGGCGATCGGGCGGCCGCGCGGAAGTTCGTCCAGGCGCGACCGCAACTCATCCACCGGCATGTTGACGGCGCCGGGAATATACCCGCCTGCGAATTCCTGCGCCGTTCGTACGTCCAGCACGAAGTGGTCGTCGGAGGCGCTCGTGATCGCTTCGAGATCGACTTGCGGATGCTCGCCGCGCAGCAAGCCGGCCGCCACGAAGCCCGCCATGTTGATGGGATCCTTGGCCGACCCGTATTGCGGCGAATACGCCAATTCCATTTCCTCCAAATCGTAGACGGTCATGCCCGCCTGGATCGCGACCGCCAGCACGTCGATCCGTTTGTCCACTCCGGCCCCGCCCACGGCCTGCGCCCCCAACAGCCGGCCCGACTCCGGATCAAACAGAACTTTGAGCGTCATCTCTTCGGCGCCCGGGTAGTAGCCGGCATGATGGGTCGGATGGACGTACACTTTGCGGAAACGTCGATTGGATCGCCGTAAGACCTTCTCCGATGCGCCGGTCAAGGCGGCGGTGCGGTCGAAGACGCGGACGATGGCCGTGCCCTGGGTGCCCCGAAAAGCTGCCGTCTGACCGAAGATATGGCCGGCGGCGAGGCGTCCCTGACGATTCGCTGGACCGGCTAAGGGAACCTGTGTTGGGTCGCCGGTCACGAAATCTTTGACTTCGATGGCGTCGCCTACAGCGTAGATATCCGGATCGCTCGTGCGCAGATGTTCGTCGACCTGGATGCCGCCGCGCGGCCCGACTTTCAGCCCGGCCGCGACCGCAAGTTTGTTTTCCGGGCGAACTCCTACGCCGAGCACGACCAACTGCGCCGGCAGATTCAAACCCGATTTCAACCGCACGATCAGGCCGTCCGGCCCCGGCTCGAACCCTTCGGCGGATTCGCCCAAAATCAATGTCACGCCGCGATGCGCCAATTCTCGAACGATCGGCGTGGTCATTTCCTTGTCAAACGGCGGGAGCACCTGGTCCTGCAACTCCACCACGGTGGTTTTGATATTCCGGCGAACGAAGTTCTCGACCAGCTCGAGGCCGATAAATCCGGCGCCGATGACAACGGCCTGGCGAACGCCGCTGTCCATCCGCTCCTTGATGCGGTCCATGTCTTGCAGGTTGCGCAGCGTGAAAATTCCCGGCAAGTCGATTCCGGCAAGCGGCGGGCGCAGCGGCGCGGCTCCGGGCGCGAGGATCAACTTGTCGTAGGTCTCCTCGTACTCGCGACCCGACGCGAGATCACGAACGCGAACCTTTTTCGCCGAGCGATCGATGGCCTCGACCGACGAGCGCACCCGCACGTCGAGGTTGAACCGGGCCCGCAGTCGCTCCGGAGTCGTAACCTGCAACTTGTCTCGAACGGCAATCTCACCGCCGAGATAATAGGGCAAGCCGCAGTTGGCGAACGACACGTCCGGCCCGCGTTCGAACAGGATAATTTGGGCGTCCTCCGACAGTCGGCGGGCACGCGTGGCTGCCGAAGCCCCGCCCGCCACTCCGCCGACAATGAGCAATTTCATCGGCCGGTCTCCTTCGCCGCACAACACATGACGGGTGTTTCCTTCACTTGATTCCACGGCATCCGGGCCAGCAGCATGCCCATCCCGCAGGTGTCGGTGAGGCCAGAAAACAGCAACCCGGCGCCCACGAACGCGGACAGGCCGATGAAGGCCGGATGCACGAACGCGCCGAGCGCGGCGCCCACCAGCACCAGGAATCCGGCCGCAATGCGCACCTGCCGCTCCAGAGACATCGTCTTCTTGCCGCGCACGACGGGCAATCCGCATTCGGCCCAGGCCAGCGTGCCGCCTTCGACGTTGATGACGTTGGTGAAACCGGCGGCCCGAAACTTCTCACAGGCCTGCCCGCCGCGGCCGCCGGAGCGGCAGATCAAATACAGCGGTTCATCATGCCGGCCATTGCGTTCCTTCATTACCGCGGCCGGGTCAAGCCGGTCCAGCGGCAGGTTCCGTGCGTCGGCAATATGGATTTCGCGGAATTCCGCGGGCGTGCGCACGTCGAGCAGGTCGATCTTGCACTTCTTGCATAACTCAGCGAGTTGCTGAGGACTTACGGTCACGACGCTCATGGCGATTTCCTTTCGTCACTCGATTCTCGATTGATCCGAACTTCGCCGGTATTCGAACTTTCTGGCGCGTTCAAACTTTCGCGAGCCGAACTCGGCTCGCAGCCGCCGCTCATTCAGGTCTGCACGCCCAAACGCGGCAACAGCCACGCTTGAAGCACGATCCAAACCACCAAGACTCCCAACGGGATGAGCAATTCCATGATTTTGCCTCCTCGATTTGCCG
>JBGQCZ010000749.1:0-3146 GCA_041495645.1 Gemmataceae bacterium
TCGTGCTCGCCCTCGTCCTTGCGGACAGCTTAATGGACATAAAGGGCGATGGCTCTTTCCTGAGGCCACCTACTGCTTCAGCTGCCAGCTGCACCAACCCGCCCGTTTCGGATGGCCTCGTAAGCCGCTGGCGGGCGAGTGGCAACGCCACGGACACCGCACCTGCGAGATAAAACTGAACGGCCGATTTCTCGATTTCGAGCAGGCTGACGGCAAGTCCGCCTGCGATCCAGCCAACTGCGGAAAGAGTCTTGACTCTCGGAAAATCTCTCTTGGCGTCGAGCAGATGATGCAAGGACAGCGAGTTTCCAAGGGCCAGCGTCGGGACGAAGGAAGCGCAATAGAGAATGAGCAAAGGATAGAAGCTTTCGAATGTCGTCACTTGCGGCAGAAGGCACAGGATGAGCCCGCCAAACAAGCCGAGCACGCCAAGCATTTTCTCCGAAGCGAAATAGCGATCGGCGATCAGGCCGACGAAAAACGGCGCTACCATTGCGCCGATCGCAAACGCCCCGTAAGCCAACCCAATCTCTTGCCCACCGAACTTCAGCACGTTTGCAAGATAACCGCCCATGCTGACGTACCACGACCCCCAAATGAAGTACTGGAGGAACATGAAGACGCAGAGTTGGGTCTTGAGCCGGGTTTGCATGGGCGGATTCCGAAAGTGAACGGCTTGGGTGGACCGTGCCACTAGTGACGATAGGGTTTTTGTGCGCGTGTTCCACAACCAAGTCCGCTGGAATCAGCTGGACGGCTGCGGAGGTGTGATCGAAAAGCTATTTCAATTCGATGTCTTGCTTCACGTTACCTGATCCGATGGTACAGGTATAACCGGACTTCTCGGGGTCCGCGAGGTTGGCGGGTAGCGGAAACCAGTCTTTGGCGGCCTTCGCGTGGTCGGCCTTCTTGCCGTGTTCGCCCTTCGACGGATCGCGGCTGATCACGCCGATCTTCACCTCGCCGGGGCGGACCTTTTCCACCGTGTATGTACCATCCGGCTCGATGACGCCCGAGCGGGCCGTCTTGTCTTTGCTGAGGATAATGACCGAACCATAGGTAACAGTCCGATCCTTGTACGTGACTTTGCCTTTGACCGTGGTCGTGCGCGAGCACCCAACGGCCGCCACGAGAAACGCGAGAATTAGACATGAAGCAAGTGGATTTCTCATTGCAAACTCTCGCGAACCCGAAAAGTTCGATTCCTCAATAGAACGCGGATGACGCGGAAAGCGCGGATCCTCGCGGATAAGAAAAGACGACTGCATTTTCGCGTTTTCTTCCGATCCGCGAAGATCCGCGCTTTCAGCGTCATCCGCGTTCTATTTCCCCATCTATTCCGGCAAGTTGCTGATCGTTTCGCCGCCCATGCGCGTGCCCATGGCCCACCAAACGATTGGGTTGATCGAATCTGTGATATAGCGCACGGAGCCGTCCACGAACAGGAAATTCACGCCAGACGGATGGTGGCTCCAGAAATCGTCGACATGGTTGACGCGGCTGTTCGGCGTGTGCGGCGGCAACTCCGAGCCGTCGCCGGTGTGCCCCAGCACTAAAATCGGAGCACCCTCGGGATCGTAGCCGTACGGATTGGGCGAATGGGGCGGAACTTGCGCGCCGGTCACGGAGCCGGTCCACGTAGCGTAAGCCAAGTCGTAGCTGCGCTCGCCGACGAAAAGCGTGTTGCTGGCGCCGTCGCGCACATCGGCAAAGCGAACCTTACTATTGCGGTAGAACATGCCACGGGTCTGGGGTCCGCGATCCGGGTCGGGCAACAGGTACCCGGGATCCGGCGTGATTTCGGGGTTGCCGAACATTCCCACATAGTTCGCGTGTGCAACTTGAACGAGCGGAGTCGTGTAGGGAGGCCCGTCGCCCAAGACATTGACATTGAACACGTCGTCGCCGCCGTCGGACGGGCAGAGGAAAATCGGCAACACAGCAATCCGGGCTGCCGCGTTGGCCGGATCCTTGATGTCCAGGTTGAATTGAATCTGTCGATAGAGGTTGTCCTGTTCGAGGTCCGGGAGAATTTGCGACGCCCAGCCCCACCCCGGCCCGGTGTCGTCGGCCACCCCGCCCGGCCCCACGCCGGAGATATAGCCGGGGGGAAATCGGTTCATGCGGCCGTGATAGTTGTGCAGCGCCAGGCCGATTTGCTTCAAATTGTTGCGGCACTTGATCCCCGCCGCCGCCTCGCGGACTTTCTGCACCGCCGGCAGCAACAGGCCGATCAGCACGGAAATGATAGCGATGACCACGAGCAACTCGATCAGCGTAAAACCGCGTCGTGAAGAGGACATGGTTCGTTCTCCCAAGTAGTACAACACACGATGCGAGTATTACGAGATTATAACAATCACAGTTCGCGCGTAAAGTGGAAAAGTTATAAATTGTTGAACGAAATTGACGTCGCGGCTGGCCCACTTGGGCTAGTCTTGGTTGGCGGCGCTTGCACCGCGGAATTGCTCCGGCGTAGGATTTGAATAGGATGCCACGATCCTCATGCGGATTGGTTCAGGAGGACGCGACGTGCCGGATTTGAAGACGAGTGCAGATACTCCCGGGCGCGGGTCGGCGCGGCTCGCGTTGACGACCGGCGACGAGTCGCTGCCCCCCGATCTGAGCCGGCAGATTCACGGCGTCATGGCCCGTAGCCGCGCCATGGAAGAGCGCATGGTGAAGATGGCCAAGTCGGGCGAGGGCTATTTCTGGATCGGCGGACCGGGTGAAGAAGCGTTCAACGCTTGCCTCGGCCTGCAAGTCAAAAAAGGCAAAGGTCCCGCCTTCGATTATCTGCACCTCCACTACCGCAACGAAGCGACTTTGCTGGCGATGGGCATGTCGGTGCTAGACGGCATCCGTCAAATGGCGATGCGCAAGTCCGACCCGCATTCGATGGGCCGGAATTTCCCGGGGCATTGCTCTATTCCCGATTGGAACGTGCTGCCGGTGAAGTCGGTGATCGCGACGCAATTCGTGATCGCTCCCGGCACTGCAATGGTTCAGAAGCGAAACGGCGGCGACGGCATCACTATCGTCGCGGGCGGCGACGCGGGCACCGCCGAAGGCGATTTCGCCAGTTGCCTCGTCTGGTCCACCCGGCCAGCCAATCCGCTTCCCGTGCTCATTATCGTCATGAATAA
>JBGQCZ010000750.1:0-3127 GCA_041495645.1 Gemmataceae bacterium
AGATACATCCGAACCATGCTTTGTGCGCACACCACGAAATGTTGTTTTTTGTTGTGTTCGCGCCATGACACGCCTTCAGACCGGTATGCGTTCCTTGCCACTCCGTCGTCGTTCGGCGACAATTTCGGCTGTCGCATTCGCGTCACACACCCCGCTGGGCTTCGCCATGATTACTCGCATTCTGCTCGTTTTGGCAGTCGCCGCGTCGTTTTGCGGTTCTGCGGTTTCCAAGGATCCAATCCGTCTCGCCAATAACCCGTCGCTGTCGCCCGACGGCGCTTTGCTCGCCTTCGACTGGAACGGCGATATTTGGGTGGTGCCGAGCGACGGCGGATCGGCCAACCAACTCACGCAAAAGCCCGGCCGCAACTCGCAGCCAAAGTTTTCGCCCGACGGAAAACGGATCGCGTTCATCAGCGATCGCGAAGGCAGCGCGCAGGTTTTTGTCATGCCGGCGGCGGGCGGAGCGGCGAAACAGGTGACGTTCAACACCGCGGGGTTTGTTCTGCAAGGCTGGACGCCGAATAGCCAACAATTGCTGGTGAGTTCGCAGCGCGACAATTATTGGCGTCACGCCGAGCGATTTTTCCTGGTGGATGTGGATCAGCGCAAAGCGGAGGAATCGCTTTTTGACGACTACGGCACAAGCGGCACGCTGTCGCCGGACGGGAAGAAACTCCTCTTCACGCGCGAAGGTTCGCCGTGGTGGCGCAAGGGCTATCGCGGTTCGCAAGCGAGCCAGGTGTGGTCGTACGATTTGGAAAAGAAGGCGTTCGAGCAATTGCTGAGCGACGATTCGGGCGACTTGTGGCCGATGTGGAAGCCGGACGGGCAGGGGTTCTATTACGTCAGCGGCCGCGACGGAGCTTGGGACATTTGGGAAAAGAACTTCATCTCGAAGGACGGTCGCCAAGTCACCAAGTTTTCCAATGACGACTCGGTCGTGCAGCCGTGCATTTCCAAAGACGGCTCGACCATCGCCTTCCGCCGTTTGTTCGATCTTTATCGCATGCGCACCGGCAATGGCAACACGCCGCAAAAGCTGGACATCTTCGCCAATGTGGACCGTCCGGCGGACCGGATCGAACGCCGCTCGTTGACGACCGCCTCGCAAGTGGCGTTTTCCAGCGACGGCCTGGAAATCGCCATAATCGTAGGCGGCGACTTGTGGGTGATGGACACGGAATTGCGCGAGCCGAAGCGCGTCACCTCGACTCCGGAAGAAGAGCGCAGCCCGGTGTTTTCGCCGGACGGCGATTCGCTGCTGTTCGTCAGCGATCGCGACGGGCGCTGCGAGATTTACCGGGTCATGCGGGCCGACGGCAACAAATTCTGGTGGCAGAACGATAATTTCAAACTCGAAAAGCTGACCAACGACGGCGCGCAGAAATCGAACCTGACCTGGAGCCCGGATCGAGCGCACGTGGCGTTCGTGAAGGGCCGCGGCGACTTGTGCGTGATGACGCCGGACGGCAAGGAAGTGAAAACGATTCTGAATTCGATTACGCACCCGGAATACGATTGGTCGCCGGACGGCAAATGGCTCGTCTATTCGGCCGACGACGCTGATTTCAATCGCGATATCTTCGTTGTCCCGATCGACGGCTCGCGCCCGCCGTTCAATGTTTCGCGTCACCCACGCAACGATCACAACCCGGTCTGGTCGCCGGACGGCAAGGTGATTGCCTTCACCGGCCAGCGCGGCGAGGAACGCGACATTTTCTACGTCTGGCTGCGAGCCGAAGACGAGGAAAAAGGCAGCCGCGAGCGCACGCTTGAAAAAGCCCTGGAAAAAATGAACAAAGGCCGGCGACCGGCGAGCCCGCGGCCGGCACCGCGAACCGAGGGCGAAGGATCAGCCAAGGCCGATGAATCCAAGCCAGTCAAGACCCCGGTGGCCATCGACTGGGAAGGAATGCACGAGCGCATCCATCGCGTCAGCATTCCGGAAGTGACCGAGTCCAACCTGATGTGGTCGCCGGATTCGAAAAAATTGCTGTTCACGGGCACGGTCGAAGGGAAGGCCGGAACGTATGCGATTGAGATTCCGGACAACGTGAAACCCGTCGCATTTGGCACCCAAGTCGTGGCCCAGGCGCGTTGGCTTTCGAAGGGAAACCAGATTGTCGGGTTGGTCGCCGGCGTGCCAATTTCGGTGGCCATCGATCCGCTGTCCGGTCGGCCGCGTGGTGCGAGCGCTGAACCAGCGGCGCCGGCGGCAGCGGCTGCAACTCCGCGTCGAGGCGGCGGTGGTCCCGCTCCGGCAGTGCCGGCGGGAGAAGCGGGCGGCGGGTTCCGCTTCACCGCGTTGCAAACCATCGACACGGCCAAGAAAAATGCCGCCGTTCTTGATCTCGCGTGGCGAACCATGCGCGACAATTACTACGACGAACGCCTCGGCAATCGCGACTGGAAAAAGATTCGCGAGAAGTACATCGACATGGCCGCCGAGTGTCCCGATACGGAAGCGATCGGCACCGTGGTCAATCTCATGCTCGGCGAACTCAACGGCTCGCACCTGGGATTTATTCCCGGCATTCGCGACCTTTCCCAGCGCCGGCAAGGTCCGCAGGTCGAGGAACCTGCGGCAGGACGCTGGCGTGAAACCACCGCCCACCTTGGTGTCCGCTTCGATCCCGAGTATCGCGGTCCGGGTCTGAAGATTCGCGATATCATTCCCGGCGGGCCCGCCGAGCACAAGAAGAGCAAGCTGGCCGCGGGCGAGATCATCGTCAGCATCGACGGCCAGGCAGTGGAACCGGCGATGGACCTGACAGCGGTTCTCAATGGACCAGCGGCCCGCGACATCGCGCTGAAAGTGAAGGGGACTGATGGCAAGGAGCGAGATGTGGTTCTGCGGCCGACCAGTCTCACCGAGGTCCGCCGCCTGCTGTACGACAAGTGGATCAAGGACAATTTGAAAGCAGTTGAAAAGGCGTCCGACGGCAAGCTCGGCTACTTGCACATCGCCGCGATGGACTTGAACAACTTCTACAAGTTCGAAGAGCAACTGTACGCGGCCGGCGCTGGCAAGGATGGCTTGGTTATCGACGTGCGCGAGAACGGCGGCGGCAGCACCGCGGACCATCTGCTCACGGCCCTGACTCAGCCGGTTCACGCGATCGCC
>JBGQCZ010000751.1:0-3124 GCA_041495645.1 Gemmataceae bacterium
CACCACCACCACCACCACCACTTTCCCAACTAACTTTTTGAGGGCGTCCGGGGCGGGTAGCAAGTCGGGTCAGCGCAGGAAGTTGCGTCCCAATCGTTGCTCGCGGCGCGCAGGTCAAAAGTTGGATTTGGTTGTATTCGGAGGCGCGGCGTTAACTTATCCCCGTCACCAGTTCGTTGAACACGCGATCGACCAGCACGTCGCGCAGGGGGCCGGTGAATTTGCCGAAGAACCAATCGCGGCCCAATCCGCCCAGCAGCACGTCTCGCGAAGTGTCCGCCGACACTTTGCCGGCCAGGTCCGTCACCATCGCCGCCGTGCGCGCCGCATACGAAGTCGCCGCATTCCAATCGACGAGCGCTTGGCTCAGTGCTGCCCGGCGGGCAGTTGGGCTTTGGCCTGGCATGAACAGATCGCCGATCAGGATATCGTCGTTGCCGCCGCCGTTGAGCCCGTCGGCGTCCTGACCGCCGACCAGCAGATCGCGGGCCATGCCGCCGAACAACTGATCGAAGCCGTCGCCGCCGTCCAGAATGTTCGGCCCCGATCCGCCGCGAAGGACGTCATTGCCCGTTCCGCCGTAAAGCTCGGTTGCGATTGTGATCCCGGTGGCGACTTGGATCAAATCGCTTCCAGCCCAGCCGTAGGCCACGAAGCGATTGACTCCCGTGTACGTTCCCAGAAACACGCCATTGAGGCGCAGACTGAGGACGCCGATAGCCGGACGCGTGAGCGAGATCGTGTCGGGTCCCGGCGTACCGCTCACTTCCAGCACGCCGCCGGCAAATCGCGTGATCGATGTGGTCACGCTCGTTCCGGCCGCATTGCTGACCGCGCCGGAGATGTCAGTCGCGGTCAACGTCGGGTGGCCAGCGGCGGCGTAAGCATGGTCCACGGAAACGCCGCTGCCATTGCCCGCCGTGCGGGCAATGTCTTGCGTCGTGCCGTCGCCCCAAACCAAGTGATAGAGGAACCCGGCGGCCTCATCGCCGGCATCCGAATCCGTGGCACTCAGATTGAAGCTGAGCGTTTCGCCGCGCAACCCGGACGATGGCCCTGTGATGGATGCGGTCGGAGCGGCGCTCGTGATGGTTATCGATGCAGAACCCGCGTTGCTCACGCCGCCATCGTCGTCGGTCGCCGTGACCGCGACGGTGTATGTTCCAACGGAAATGAAAACATGATCCAATGCCACGCCGGCGCCGTTGCCGGCGGCTCGCGGAACGTCTTGCGAATTGCCGTCGCCCCAATTGACGTGGTAAGCGAATCCGGTCGCTTGATCCGCGCTGCCGGCGTCGGTCGCGGAAAGGGCGAACACAGTCGCCAGGCCGTGCAACGCCGATGCTGGGCCGTCAACGTCGGCAACGGGCTTGGCGTTGTCAATCGTGATGGTGGTCGAAACGGTGTCGGTCAAGTCGGTCGTGTCGGTGACGCGAAGTTGAATCGTCAGCGGGCCGGCGGGGCCATCAAAACTCACGGCATTGAACTCCGGCGTGATTCCGACTTCATCGCCATAGGCCGCGGCCGCTCCGGTCTCGCCGAAAACCGCGTCGCCGTCGAGGTCCCACTCGAACGTGAGGTTCGATTGCGGATCCTGGGCATCGAAGCTGTTTCCCCCGTTCAGGGAAATCGAGCTGCCCTCGAAGACGTTGTACGGTCCGCCTGCGTTGGCCTGGGGTGGATCCATGCCGGTGCCGGTGAGCAACCGAAGCATGGAAAACGCGCCGCTGTTCGTGGCGCCAATCTGCCCAGCGATGGCGAGTTTCCCATCCCTCTGCACGAGCATGCTGGTGTAGTTCGAGCCGATCCCAAGAGGCGTGGTGGTATAGAAGATGCCGTTGTCGTCGAATGTCGGGTCGAGGGAGCCATCGAGATTCATGCGCGCGATGGCGTACCGGATGCCCGACTCGCCGCTCGCCACGATCTTACCGTCGTCTTGTTGGCCGAGGGCATAAAGTACTTCGTCGTCGCCAAGTTCCAGAGACATCTTCCCGGTCCCGTTCAAGCTCGGATCGGGGTTGCCATTCTGATCGAAGCGCATCAAGGCGAAATCATTTCTGTTTGCGACGAGTTCGCCCCCGTATCCGCCGACCAGAATCTCGCCATCGGCTTGAATGATCACCGAAGTGGCATTGGTTGTTTTGAGAGTCGGAACCGATGCGATCACGATGCCGTCGCCACCGCCGAATGCGGTGTCAATGCTGCCATTCGCATTCAGCCTCGCAATCCGACTGTCGCCGAGTGTGGAATAGCCGGCGATCACGATCTTGCCGTCCGCCTGCAAGGCCATTGAACGCGGTGTGGACCCGCCGCCGCCGACATCCACCACGGCCGACCCGTTGACTCCGAAACTCGTGTCGAATACGCCGTTCGCGCTGTAGCGCCGCACGGCATAATCCATGACCCCGCCGACGATGAAATGGCTTAACACCAGAATCTTGTCGTCTTGAAACATCGCGTCGTAGACGAAGTCCGACGTGCCGCCAAAATCCTGCGTGACCCAACCGTCGAACCCAAACGACTTGTCCAGCGAACCATCGCTGTTGTAGCGCACCAATGCCGCATCGTAGGACGTGGTGCCGTAGTGGTACGAACTGCCAACCCAAATCACCTTGCCGCTCGGCTGCAACAGCACCCCCGCGCCGCTTTCTTCTCCACCCATCTCCACGGAAGCGACGCCGTTATTCCCAAACGTCGGATCAAACGATCCGTCGAGATTGAGCCGGACGACAAATCCATTCGCGCTGCCAACGCCCCAGTGGCCGCCTGCCAACAAGTATTTTTTGTCCGGCTGCTGCACCACGTCCGACGCGTAATCGATGTAGCCGATGTGGTAATAAACAAAGCCGTCGTTGCCAAAAGCGGGATCCATCACACCGGTTGGCACGATGCGGTCTTCAAGCCGATCGAGCCGCGGCGAAAGGCGATGGGCATTCATGATCGGAAACTCAACGAACGGTAGGAATAACGAGTCGGGGATCAGTCTAGCCGCGTCGTAGGACGCCTGTCAAACTGATTGGCTGTCGGGGCGAAAGATGCCTTCGCGACCTTCCGGTTGATGCCAAGTCTCGTTTAACCGCGACGCGGAGTCTTCGGAGCGGAGCGCGCCGGCCGGTGCGCTCCG
>JBGQCZ010000752.1:0-3122 GCA_041495645.1 Gemmataceae bacterium
CGCGGCCGCTCCCCATGCCGACTGCAATCCGTCCGACCGCAGCGCTTTCTCTAGGGTCGTCGTGCCTCGCGCGACTCCCTCTAACAGCGCACGCTCCAATCGAGTTTTTTGGCTCATTTCAATAACGCCCCCCAGACGGACAACCATCGCCTTGAATTTGCGATCAGCGCCCGAACTCGAACCGCGTTCGGCGTACAATCCTGCGGTGGGTATCGCTGGGACAACGCTTCCGTTATCGCGCGGATTTCAGAGATCATTTTGTCGCGAGAGATTTCGGTGAAAGTTGGCGGGCCGCCAACGTGCTCCGATGCGGCTTCGAGCTTCGCTAATCGCGATGCAATGCTCATGGTTTTCGCTTCGCCTGTTTTTCAAGCGCCTGGATTCTCTCTTCCAGCTCCGATTGTGCATTCATTTGGTGGTGCAGTTCCAGCACGTCGCGAGCCGCGCGACGAGCCAGCTTGCTGTCCGGCGAGTCGATCAGCGACCGCAGCTTACGGGCGGCCTTCGCCATGCTGCCCGTAATCATTCCCAGCGCTCGCGTCGCCATTTCCACCCGAAGCCGTTTCACCAGTTCGCGGAATTCCGGTTGCCGATTCCAGCGGTACGCAGTTCGCTCAGTGAGCTTTAACTGTCCGGCCGCTTTTTTCACCGTTCGGCCCGACGCGACCAGCGCGGCTAATTCCTCAAACTTGCCACTTCTGGCCATGTTTTGCACTCACGCGGCCTCACGATCCGAATCAATGGCGCCGGCGTCGCGTGCTCGCTATCGGGCCGGCCGCACCGCAGGCAGTCTTGTGGTACTCGCGGCGGCCTTGAATCGCCCGCGAATATTTCGATGCGCTGGATCACGCCGTAGTCACCGGGGCAATCGGCTGGACTGCCTTCGGTTTCCAGTCTTCGGATCCTGTGTGCGAGAGTCATCACTTCGGCCTACATCACGTCTTCGAGTTCCACCGTCGTCATCCGCCGCTCGCCACGCTTCACGCTGACCGCAGCGAGCTCCACGTACGACGGCGAATCGTCAAGCAACAACCGCGCCTTCACGAGCGAATCCAACAACGACTTCAAGCAGTTGTCTGGGTCGGGCAAGCTGTCGTTGCTCGTGAACGTCATCCGCAACCGGCGCTTGCCAACCGCCTTCGCGACGCCGGCTTGCAGGGCATAGACCGCGACAAGTTCGGCGTCGCCCTTTAGCGCCCGGTTGCGCGCGGAGTAGTGCATTCGCATCAGCCGGTTCGCCGAAGTCGGAAGAAAATCGGGGACCACGAAAACGGCGGTCATCGGCGTGGCCTCGCGTTCGGGTCTTTGGTGCCGACGTACCAGTCTCCGGTCTTGGTCGTTTCCTGAAACGAGAACATCGCCTTGGTGCAATCACGTTCAGTGCCGGCCGTGTGCAGTCTCACCCACTTCTCACGCCGATCGGTGCGGAACCAGAGCGCCCACGGCTTCGGAGCTGGCGGGGACGGCATTAGTTCAGCGATCGGTGGCATGGTCAGCTTTCCTCTGATGTTGAATTCAGTTCCGGAACCGATTCGCCGCCCTGCCGTTCCAGCGTTTTCCCGTATTCGGTTCCGCTGTTCCCCCTTAAGGGGGGCGGAACCGAATCCAAACCGGATTCGGTTCCCGGTTCCGGGAACCGCTGGGAACCGCTGGAACCGAATCGCCCTATTCGGGTATTTCATGATCACCTTTGGCCATGAAAAACCTGAACGGATTGCCCCGTTTTCCTTCGCCGGGGTTCGGGCGGGCTTTCGGTCAAGGCGGGTATGTCCGTCTCCGTGGAATTTGCGCGCTTTCCAAATAGGCAAGTCAGTTCTGGAAGGCGCGCAAAATCTGGACCCCCTCAAATCGCCACAAGTTCAGCACACACAAGCACAACCAACTATTTGCCTATTTGCGCGCTTTCCTCACGAATGTTTTCATTCGTACGCGGGCGCGTAAACTCTATCCTTCTGGAACTTCTCCGCCGTCGTCGGTCGTGAAATCCGTCACCAGGTCGAGCACGAAAGCCGGGTTGAGTATCACGGCCTTTTTGCCGTGAACTCGTTCCGTCTGGGACGAATCGCCGATGCCGTATTGCGAGCATCGGCGGGTGAACCGGTTTGCTCCCATGTCGATCAGCCTCCTGTCCGCTCCTAACTGCGAAAACAGCTCGGCCCGAAGCGCGACCATGAGCACATTTTGATTTGGTGTTTCACCGGGAACGAGCTTGCACCAGAGACGATAGCTGCGAACTGATTTCCAGGGGCCGCGCTTGGCGAACACCCAAGCCCAGTCGATCAGCGAACGGACTTCGTTCTGCATCTGAGCGATGCCGTTCACCTTGATCGTCATCCCAAGCTTGATCTGGCGTAGCAGGGCTTCACGGACGAGCCGACAGAATTCCTCTTGAACTGGCCCATCGGCCCCGAGCTTGACGTCGTCTTCTTCTTCCAGTTCATCCAGAAGCGCGCCCCAGGCCACCTTGGCCCATGTCCGGAAGAATCCGCCGGCAATGGCGTTTTCGTTGATGACGCCGCCTTTGTAACAAGGAACATTCGTTGCCAACTTGAGAGCTTCGACTAGCGCCGGCCTCGGGATTGAGGTTACTTCGCCCATGCCGATTTCACGGCCATTATCAGCAACGATGGAGTTACCGCGCTTAAAGAGCGGCTTGTAGGTGCGGCGGAAGTATTCGAGTATGATCGTCGTCGCGTCTTTCGGCCCATCGGAAATCGGTTCTGTTTTGGAACCGATTTCCGACTCGTTCTTTTTGCTCCCGCCACGCGGTTTCAAAAGATAACCGCGTGGCCGCCCATCGGGATCTGCCGTCGTGTCCGCGTCCGTGCATTTGTGTTCTAACTCGCGATCGCTCCACGGCGGCTGACAATTGCTGTTCCAGTAATCAGCCATCAGTTGTTTGCCGACGACCGGCCCCAGGCCAAAGCCGAAGACGATGGCGCGAGCCACGCTCATTGTGGCGGAGTGTCCGCCTTGCCCGGAAATCGCCGGCTTGCATTTCGCGAGGTATTGAATCGCGCGGCCGATAACCGCGGTGTGGGTGTCGCCCGTGGCTTTGCCGTTCCGTTCATGCCGTGGCGTGTCGTCGGGTTTTAGTTTCGGCCCGAACAAAATCCACTTGA
>JBGQCZ010000753.1:0-3114 GCA_041495645.1 Gemmataceae bacterium
ACACTCCTGTCCGCACTACACTCTCGGAATGCGGACACGCGTGTCCGCGTTACGTCCGCTGCCAAAAACCAATCCTAACATGAAATCGCGTTCACCGCGCGACAAAGCCTCCGTCCACGCTCAGAATATGTCCGGTGACGAATGACGCTTCGTCAGAACAAAGCCAAAGTACCGCGGCCGCAATTTCCTCCGGCTGGCCGATTCGCCCCATCGGATGAAACGCCGCCATCTTGGCTCGGCTCTCGGAATTCGGCCCGCCCGTAACCCGATCCAACATGTCAGACTGCACGCCGCCCGGCGCCACGGCGTTTACACGAATCCCCTGTTTCGCATAGTCGAGCGCGGCGGACTTCGTCAGACCGATAATCGCGTGTTTGCTCGCCGAATAAATCGACATGTGAGCCACGCCGACCAGCCCACCCACCGACGAATTATTGACGATGGCCCCGCCACCGCTCTTCAGGATCGCCGGTATCTCGTACTTCATCGACAACCAATGCCCCTTCAAATTCACGCCCATCACCTGATCGTAGTTCGCTTCCGTCTGCTCGTGAAGCAACCCGGCGTTCCCTTCGATGCCAGCGTTATTGAACACCGCGTCGAGCCGGCCGTACTGCGTGAGCGCCGCTTCGACCATTGCCTGCGCATCGGCCGCGCGGCTCACGTCGGCTTGAACGCACATTGCCGTCCCGCCGGCGGCCTCGATCAAACGCACGGTTTCCCGTCCTTCCGCTTCGCGCCGGCCGACCACGACGACCTTGGCGTCTTCGCCCGCAAAGGCGACTGCCGTGGCACGCCCAATCCCGCCGGTTCCGCCCGTGACCAGCGCGACTTTGCCGACAAATCGATTCATGACACTTCTCCCGATTCCCCGTGGCATCGCGAACCGCATTCCGACATTTCCGTCTTATCGTTCCCCGGCCACTCGCCCACCGGCGGACTTCGGGGTAGACTTCACTTATCAATTTCAGGAACGTCTCATTATGCGCCGTCACGCTTTCACGCTCATTGAACTATTGGTTGTCATTGCCATCATCGGCACCCTCATCGGGTTGCTGCTCTCGGCCGTCCAGAACGTGCGCGCCGCGGCGTCGCGCATCAAATGTCAGAACAACCTCAAGCAGCTTGCTCTGGCCGCCCACAACTATCACGGCTCGTTCGGCAGGTTCCCGGCGGGGTTGGAGATTAATGGTCTAACCGGCCGGAATTCGAGCCTGTTTGTCGACCTGCTTCCGCACATGGAAGCCGACAACGTTTATCGCCTGTGGAACTTCAGCGATCCAATGGCGAACATGACCGGGACAAACCCGCCGGCGGCCACTCAGCTTTCCTGGCTGGTTTGTCCCAGCGATCCGATTCAGGACAATCCCATGGTGTGGTCGGTGTTTTCGGCCGGCATCACCAGCTACGGCGGAAACGGCGGCACGCGCACCATGCTCCCGTCCGCAACAACGCGCGACGGCATTTTTTATTCGACAGGATCGATGGCCGTGCCCGCAACCGCCAAGAAAGCGGTTCGCATCGCCGATATTCGCGACGGTCTCACCAACACCCTGCTGTTGGGCGAACGCCGCCACGCCGACGGAAACTGGGATTCGTGGTTGATCGCACCGTTTGTTCCCGCACCCACCCCGGCGCTGCTACCCATGACTCACTACGGCGTCTGGGCGCCGGCCGGACCGCACGGCATCGCCGATGTAACGCTCAGCTCATTCGTCACTATCAATTATGGCCATCCGACGGTTTATGTTCCGCCACCGCCGACCTTTCCGCCGATCCCGCCTCCGCCCATTCCGTGGTCGGGCTGGGTTACCTACTATGAAGCACGCCTATCCGCTTACGGCAGTTTCCACGCGGGCGGCGCCAATTTCGCCATGGCCGACGGCTCGGTTCATTTTGTGCGCGACTCGATCCCGCTGGCGACGCTGCAAGCGCTCAGCACGCGCATAGGCGGCGAGATTGTAAGCCTGGACTAGGTCTCGCGCGAACTATCTCAAGCTCAACTTGCTCCTTTCGTCCGTGGTCAAAAAGCCATCAAGGATCGGAGTGAAGCGGTGAAGCATCCGCCGGCGGAAAGTCGCACCGGTTTACTTTACGGCGTGGCAGCGTACGGGTTCTGGGGGGTGATGCCGCTTTATTTCTGGGCGGTCGGAAAGATCGGAGCTTGGGAACTGCTGACGCAACGGATTGTCTGGTCATGTCTCTTGGTCGCGATTTTGCTGTCAGCGACGGGCGGCTGGCTCAAGTTCATGCTGGCGATGGCCATTCCGCGAGTGCGTCGGACGTTGCTGATCACCGCGATCCTCATCGCCGTCAATTGGTGCTGCTACATTTATGCCGCCACCCACGATCAGGTCACGCAGGCCAGCCTCGGTTATTTCATCGCCCCGCTCGTGAACACGGCCCTTGGCGTGTTTGTTCTCGGTGAAAAACTGCGCCGGGCACAACAAGTGGCGATCGCCCTCGCGGCGATTGGCGTCGTCGTCTTCACGGTATTGGTGGGGGAATTCCCCTGGCTGGCGCTCGGATTGGCATTCAGCTTTGGCATTTACGGCTTGTTGCGTAAGACCGTCGCGGCAGACGCGTTGACGGGATTAGCCGCCGAATCGGTCATGCTCACGCCGTTCGCGCTGGTTTATCTGATCTATCTGCAAATCGTGGGCGAAGCCGCGTTCGGGCACATCGATCGCGCCACCGATTTGCTCTTGATGGCCGGCAGCGTGGTCACGGTCTTTCCGCTTTACTGCTTCGCCAAGGCTGCGCGCCGCCTGCGGCTCACAACGATCGGATTTCTGCAATTCCTGGCGCCAACGCTTCAATTCATTTTGGCAATAACCTTCGGCAAAGAGCCGTTCGACTACCAACGGCTATACGGCTTCGCCTTCATCTGGCTGGCGCTCATCGTGTATTGTTGGGACGCGCTTCGCAAGAAACCCGGCCCGGACAAGAGTGTCCGAGCTAACCTGGTGGAGCTCGATCCTCTTCGCGCCACGCCTTGAGTGAATGCACGACAAAAACCATCCCGCCGAGCCATTGAGCGGTATTGATCAGCAAATAAATTCGGTGCCAAGGCATGAACGGCGATAAGTCCGAACTATGAAAACCCGGCGACGC
>JBGQCZ010000754.1:0-3106 GCA_041495645.1 Gemmataceae bacterium
ATGGCCAAGGCGATGGCGATCACCGGGCCGGCGCAACGGATCTTTCCGAACTCCGCGAAGCCCATTAAGCCCAGGCCGACCATCACCGTTCCCGCACTGGCCGCCAAGGCGCCGCCCACAGATTCAACGCTATTGATGAGTGCGGATCGATTCGTCTCGCCGGATTCGAGATTCTCTCGATATCGGCTGATCAAGAACAAGCAATAATCCGTGCCGGCGCCAAATAGGATAACGATGGAAAACACCTGGCTGATGTTCACGAGATGAACGCCGGGAATGAGCGTGGCAAGGGCCAACACTTGCAGGGCCACCCACGTGGCGAGTCCGATTGTCACCAGCGGAATGAGGGCAAGTAGCGGCGACCGGTAGACCGCGAGCAGAATAACGACCACCAGAATGACGGTGGCTAGCGTGGTGTTGTCGAGGCTCTGAGCGCTGGCTTTGACCAGATCGCGACCGACTCCGCCCGGGCCGGTGACGTGCAATTGCAGCCCGGCGTCGGCGACCAACGGCCGAATCCGGGCTTCAGCCGTGTCTACCGTCGCCTGCGTTTGCACTGCGAGATAAGTCGTCGCCAACGACATCTGGATCAAAGTGCATTGCCGATCCGCGCTGACAAGCCGCGAGCCGACCATTGGCTCGCGGTGCGACACAATCCCCGTAATTTGCAGGCCGGGATCTTCTTTCGCGAGCGTTTCGAGTTCGGCCGTCATCCGGTCGACGATCTCGAAATCCTCTGCGGAGAGTTCGCCATCGGACCGATCAACGGCAAACAGCACGCGGCACGCGAACACATCCTGCGGAAACGCCTGTTCCAACAGCTTGAATCCACGAACGACCGGGTAGGAATCTGGCAGAAAGCGGATATCGTCGTCTTGAGATTGGTTGCGCCAGTTCGGAGCAATCAGAGTCAGGCCGGTAGCAAGGATGATCCAGGCAGCGCACACTTTCCAGGGATGAGTGACGCAGAGCTTACCCACGAAGCGGAACATCCGTGTCGCCCTCGTCCAAATCGATGGCGCAGCCGGTCACGTCCATGCGACCGGGCGCCGAGATACCGTGGTTAGATCGGTTGGCGAAAAAGCGGGCTAGAGCGAAAACGGCGAAGATTCGCGGACGGGGAAAGGTAGCGGAAATGCGGAAGATTCGGGCTGTAGCGATTCAGGCGACTTTGCGGCGCGGCAATGAGGTGGAATTGATCTTGGCGCTGCACGAAATGTTGGCGGGCATTTCGGGATCGCGGCGGCGACGCCCGAGCGGACGCGGCAATCGATGGATTTGATTCGGAGTCGTTCGACGGAACAAATCACGGAAGAAATTGGCTATTCGCATGCGTCATCCTCGATGCGTTCTCAGCCCGCGGCGGCGCGGTGGTCTTCTTCGTACTTGTTCAACTTGTTGTAGAGCGTCTTCAGACTGATCCCGAGTTCCTCGGCGGCCTTGGGTTTGTTGCCGTTGTGCTTTTCGAGAATGCGAAAGATGTGTGCCATTTCGGCATCGGCGAGAGAACCACCGGACGCATCGGTTTGCCAGGCGGTGGCTGCGGGCGCTGGGGCGGGCATCGCCCGGACCGGAAAACTCAATGTCGCTTGGGTGCGCCCGCTGCGCACGCGCGTCGGTAAGTGATCGGCGGTTATGGCATGTCCGCCGGACACGATCAGGGCGCTTTCCATTGCATTGGCAAGTTCGCGGACATTTCCCGGCCAATCGTAGTTGCACATGGCGTCAATAACACCAGCGGTCAACAAGCCTTGAACCTGATCGACCGTACGCCGCGCCGATCGGGCCAACAGATGCAACGCCAATTCGGCAATGTCGGTGCGCCGTTCGCGCAACGCCGGGAGCCGGATTTCAAACGTGTTGGCCCGGTAGTAGAGGTCCTCGCGGAACTCGTCCCGTTGCACCATCGCCCACAAGTCGCAGTTGGTCGCGCACAGTACGCGCACATCGGTCTGAATCGGCTCGTTGTCGCCGACGCGGCGAATCTCGCCCGATTCGAGGAACCGCAGCAGTTTCACCTGGATGTTCTTGCTCAATTCACCGAGCTCGTCCAGAAACAACGTGCCGCCGTTGGCGACTTGAAACAGGCCCTTGTGATCGCGATCCGCGCTCGTGAACGCCCCGCGCTTGTGGCCGAACAACTCGCTTTCGACCAAATGTTCCGACAGCGCCCCGCAGTTCACGGGCACAAACGGCATTTCGCCGCGGAGGCTCTTTTCGAAGATCGTGCGTGCGACCAGTTCCTTGCCGGTGCCGGTCTCGCCCAGGATTAAGACCGTGGAGTCGGTGGGCGCCACGGTTGAGATCAGTCGATGAACGGCCGCCATCGCGGGCGATCGGCCGATCAACACCGACGGCCCCTCGGCGGCCTGAACCCGCGTTTGCAGGGCGATTGCCTTATTCGTCAGTTCGCGCTTCTCGGCGATGCGGCCCAGGATCGCTTCGATTTCCGCGAGTTTGCACGGCTTGGTAATGTAATCGAACGCACCCAATCGCAAGGCTTCGATGGCCGTTTCCTGCGTCGAGTAGCCCGTTTGAATGATCGCTTCGGTGTCCGGCGCGATTTGCTTGAGGTGCTGCAAGAGTTCAATGCCGCTCATGCCGGGCATCTTCAAGTCGAGGATGGCCGCATCAAAAATACCGTTTTGAAGCACGCGCATCGCGGCCTGACCGTTCGGACAAACCGTGACTTCATGCCCGCGATCGGTCAACTCGGCACGCAGCAGTTCCTGCAAGTGTTGCTCGTCATCCACGACGAGAACGCGCAGGTTCCGATGGGTTCCAATCCGGTCTCGATTCATGCTTCGCGGATACGCGTGCTGCAACATATCGCTCCAACCGTCCGTGGTTGAATGACGTTTCTGTCCCGAACTCAGACTCAAGCGGCGCGGCGTGGCACGGCGAGCTGTTCCGCCGTTGGATTGACGTCGACGGCCCAGGTCGCGGCCGATGGGCTTGGCGGTGATGCCGTCGCCGCCGGCTGCAATGGAATGCGCACCGTGAAGACGCTGCCCCGGCCCGGTCCTTCGCTAAAGGCCTCGATCATTCCGTCGTGCTGAGCAATGATCTGGTGGCTGATGAACAGTCCCAGTCCCGTTCCCTTGCC
>JBGQCZ010000755.1:0-3096 GCA_041495645.1 Gemmataceae bacterium
ATCATCTGATCGAATTCCTTCCATTTGCCCGTGAACGAATTGTTGGCGGCGTGGACGATGACCAGTCCAATCTTGCCGTCGGACAGCAGCGAATCGAGCGCATGGTTGGTCACCTCGGGCCAGGAGTCGCCGTTGTAGTTGCTCAGCACGACTTGGTACTTCGCAAAATCCGGGGCAAATTTGGCCATTGCCGCTTTGTACTCCTGCTCGGCGGCTTTGAATTTCGCAAGTTCTGCCGCGTATTTCTGTTTGGCCGCATCATCAGCGTCCGGTTTGGGCTTCGCTGGCGGTCGCACGGCCGGCGGGGCTGTCGCCACTTCCACCGTGAACCGCCCACACGCTTCAAGCCACTTCTTCATGTGGGGCGTGGTCTGTTGCCAGGAGTGGTTATTCTGGCCGTCGACGATCAGCACGCGGATCTTGTCGTCGGCCTGGAGCGCGGCGGGAAGCAGCAGCAGCGCGAGAAGTCTGGACATGGTGCCCCCAAGGTGCGAAATCAGTGGATTGAACCGGAGTCGATTATGACCGAAATCGGCCGACGGGCAATGAAAAAAACACGGCCGTCCGAAGCTCGGACGGCCGGTCGCGGGGAAGGCGAGTCGGTCGAGATAAGATCAAGCCATACTCTTGAGGTCCTTTAACGGACGGACCTTAATGACATTGCGGGCCGGCTTGGCCTTCACCACCATCATTTCACCCGGCTTGAACGGATTGGGTCGCATGCCTTCTTTTTGGGCGGGCTTGGTCACGCGGTAGACTTTGACCAGGCGCATGACATTCAGAACGCCGGGTCCCTTCTTGCCCATCTCCCGCTTGAGCACGTCGGTCAGCGCATCGAACACGCCCGAGATCTGTTTCCGGGTCAGACTCGTGGCGTTGGCGATCTCCGTCACCAGATTGGACTTGTTCATCGACTTGGCAGCCGCGGCTTTGGCCATGTAGCACCTCTTGAGCAGGACCGTGGGAACAACACAACACCGATTGGCACAATTAAAAGGGGAGCCGGGCCAATGTCAATCACTCGTTGCGAAAAAAACGCACTTTTTCGCGAAAAAACGCGACGTGCGAAAAAAAGACTCGTTTTTCACCCGCAAAACCGCTAGCCGCGATCGAGCGTTTCCGGTGGCCACCCTCTGGAGCCGGAGCCGTCCATCCGTGACAATAAGGAAAAGCCCGAGCCAGAATCATGCCGATCCTAGATCACGTCGCCGTTCTCGCGCTTCGTCCGCTCGTTAGCCGCGCTTGCACCGCCGTCGGCATTTCCTCTGCCGAAGGCGCGTTCACCGGCGCCATCGAATACTTGCGAGAACGTTTCACCGATCACGGTCAGAAGATCAACGATGCGTTGCGACGCGCCAACGAACGGGCATGGCGGGCGCTCGAAATCGCTCTCGCCGGCGAGTCGCTGCTGTCACGCTTGGACCGCAACGAAGACAAGGCCTTTCGCGAACAGGTGCGGAGTTTTCTCGACGCCTGGCCGGCCGATGGCCGGCCGGCTCTGGATGAGTCCCTTCGCGCCGAAACTTTGCGGGAATTGCGGGCTGCTCGCAAGGCGGGCGTGCTCGACGCGGACTCCGTGAATTCGGCCAGTTTGGCCGAGCGCCTCGGGCCGCTCGCGCGCCACGCCGATCCAATCGCCTTTATTCAGGCCGAATGGCAAATCCTCGATGAAATCGCGGGCACGGCGCGGGCCAACCGTTACGACAATCTCGCGCGGTTCTTGACCTTGCGACCCGCCAACGGCGAATCGTTGCTGGCCGTTTCGGTGCGCTACTTTTTCCGCCGCGAGGTCGAGCAGGATCCTGCTCTGTTTCAAGGGCTGGACTTCGCCCAACTTGAGCGAATTGGCCACTCGCTGGACGGCGGACTGTCTTCGCTCAGTGACGCACTCGCTGCGCAGAGCGAACGCATTGAATCGCTGCTCGACGATCTTCGCACGAACGTGTTGGATATGCGCGCCGAGCTGGCCCGGCAAAGCCAACAACTTCAGGATCTGGGTTTGGCAATCCTGCGCGCGCTGCAAGGGCATCAGCTCGAAGGGCGAGTGCTGCGGCCGAGCGACTCCCTGTCGATTCACGGCGAGGCGGAAATGATCCGGGCGCGCGAGCTGGTAGGTCGTTATCGCGCAATTCCCGCCGCGCAACGTCGCGAGCTGCCCGCCTTGCTGAACGCAGTGGGGAAGCTCGAAGTCATGTCGGGCGACTTTGCCGGAGCGAGCAACGACTTTCGTGAGCTGTCGGAACTTGTGAGCGACAGCTCCGCACAAGCGGAAGCCCATCACCATCGATTTCGCGCTGCGGTCGAGCAACAGCTGTGGGATGACGCCCTGGACGCGCTCAAGCACTCCGCACGGCTCGATCCAACTCGCTTTGCGCAATTTCCGCTTTTCAAGTTCGAGCCGGAGCGCATTCTCGGAGCGGGCGGGTTCGGCGTGGCCATCCTGTGCCGCAACCGTCACTCGGGCAGCCGGGTCGTTGTCAAAGTGCTGCGCACCGACGGACTTGAACGTGTGTGGAACGCACCGTCGTAAAGGAAGCGCAAGGATAGCGGACGCCGACACCGTCGATTTCAAGCCTGGGCTCTCGGGCACGATTAAGTTGACATCGAACCGGTCTCTTGGATCAGCGAGTCGCTCCAGCACAACAAAAAACAACAATTGCCCTTCGACCCACATGCGCGCGTTGGCGCGCAACTCGTTGATTTGACCGGACTTAACCAGCGCACGCCGAGCCTGCAAAAACTTTGTTGTTTTTGTTGTTTTTCGAGCAGCAGTGTGCGCCGGCGCGAGGCTGAATGCCGTACTGCCCGCGTCGAACACGCCCGCGATCATCAACAATTGAAATGACTTGAACACGATCGAACCCTCCAAGATGCGCGCAGGTGAAGCGCCGCGTCGAAATGGCCTGGATAATGTACATCGGTATATTTTGCGACGCAAGCTCAGCCGGAAGTGTCAACCTGGATCGGGTGGCACGGGTGGCACGGGTGGCATGCCCTGAGTCAGCGGAGGCCGCAGGGCCGCGAGGGGCGGGGGGCCCCCGGCCACCGCGCGCGGCGCGTCGGGCGCCCCGGGCACAGGGCCCCCAGTACCCTCAA
>JBGQCZ010000756.1:0-3088 GCA_041495645.1 Gemmataceae bacterium
GGGTAGTGGGTCAGTTTGGCTGGCTTGTGGTGCGGGCGTCCCGCCTGCGCAGTGCAGCCGAGACGGCCGCACCACAAACTGACCCACTACCCGGCGTTGAGCGACTTCGCCTCCCGCAACATGCCGTTGTTGCCCACAAAGACGGGCACGCAGAGAAACTCTCCGATCGCGGGGACGGACGATGGGTCATTCACTATCGTCTGACCCATCCGGCCATCCTCCCCCCGGACTTCCACCCGGAACATAAACGCGAAAAAACAAATACTGAACGACTGTTCACTGTTAAAAACCGCTAGAAAACCAGCGATTCTTACGCAAAAATAAATTTTGGAATTGTTCGTTCTTGGGGGGGTGGAACCGATGATGCATAGCAGTATACACAAGTATCGTAACATTAGCAAGGGGATAGGTAGGCGCAAGCTTTAGCTTGCGATGTTCGACCGCAACTACGCTACGGGGCATCGGAATCAGCGCTCGTCTTTTTCGCGTCATGTTTTTGTCGCAGGTCTTTCAGAATGTCCTGCACTTGTTGCACGTCCTCTTCGCTGACCCCTTCGCGGCGGCGGTAACGGCGTTCGAGCGCGTCGAGCACGATTTCCCACATCTCCGCTGTCGGCGGATAGAGCCTCGCCCAGATTCCCCGGCGTTCAGAACGATAGTGAAATTTCCAGAACCCGCCGAAGCGCTCGGCCCTGAGATAACGGCGGTCGCCCGTCTCGGGATCGGTGTCGGTCCACTTGATGTCCATGGGAGCATTCTATCGAGCCGAATGCGCCATACGGCGTACCGACATGAACTCGATGCCGGCGACCAGAAGCGAATAGAAAAACACACCGGATGCACCCACAGTCAAGAAACCCCGCCAGGTAGTCACGGGAACCGAGTCCGATAACCCCCACCAGAACGCGCCGAGAAACGCCAGCCCGAGCAGCGGCCGCACCAGTGCTTGCCGGAACAGCACGCGATCCTCGATTTCGAGCATTCCGCACACGTTCAGCACGATGTACAGGCACATGCCGACATTCGGAATCGCCGTCCCGAGCGCCACGCCATTGATGCCCAATGCCGGGAAAAGGGCCAGGCTCAGAGCGAGGTTCAAGGCCGCTTCAAGGAGCATCAGTCGGGCGAAGCGCCGAATCTGGCCCACGCCGTACAAAACCCGGGCCGCCACCGATTGCATCATGCCCACGCCCAGGGTGCCGGCCAGAATCCACAAAATCGGTTCGCCTTTGATTCGGTACTCCGGGTCCTTCAGCCAAAGCTCGAGAAACGTTCCTCCGAACATCAGCAAACCGAGTTGAATCGGCAACGCCAGGTAAAGCGCGTATCGGCTGCCGGTGAGGAAAAGATGGCGGATGGCGGCCTTGCCGCCTTGAGCGTCCAGGGCGCTGAATGCCGGAGTGAGAATCGTTGTAGCGGAGCGGATCAGGTTTTTGGCGTATTCCACGAGGCGCGACGGCATGTCGAAGAACGGAATCATGCCGAGCGAACCGCACAGGCCGATCACAATCGCGTCCGTCTTGAACGAGATGCGGCCGGCAATCATGGCCAGGAATGAATCGAAACTGTAGCCGCGAATCAGCCGCAGCGCTTCGCGATCGGTCCGCCACGGCGCAGGCCTCACTTTCGGAAGCAGCCGGCGAACCGCCACAGCCATCGCCAGGTGCTCGCCCACCGTCGTGAGGGCAAACACCATCGCCAAACTCACGAGAGTGCCGCCGAATGCCATCACCGCCAATACGCCCGCCACACGCGCGCTGAGAAAGATCGTGCGCAGCCCGCTCTTCAGCGTGAACCGGCCCAGCCCGTCAAGGATCGCCGGGAAGATGCTGAGCGGTAGAACGAGCCCCAAGGCGACTAGCGAAACGAGCGTCATGCCCCATGCTTCGTCGTGCATCTCCTCCGGCACCTTCGACGAAAACCGAAGAATCAAACCGAAGACTCCCACGCCCATCAGCACGACCAGCACGCCGGCGCCGGAAAACACCAACAAGCAACCCGAGATAATGCGTTTCATCAGGTTGGTGTCGTTTTCGGCAGTGCATTTCGGGACGTAGCGAACCAACGTCGCGGCCATGCCCAAATCAAACAACATGAAATAGGCGAGAATGGATTCGATGAAAGACCACGCGCCGTAGCGCTCGCGGCCGAAATAGCGCAGCATCGGCGGGGCCAGGAAAAAGGCGACGGCCAATTGGGCGACAAAAGCCAACCCATTGGCCGCGGCGCTAAGCAGCATCGCCCGGCGACTGGTCAACGCTTCGGCGGGTTCATTCACGGCTCCTGGCCTCAAGTTGGGGCCACGAGTTTTACCGCGAAAAGGCGATTGGGTGCAAGATCAGCCGGACTTCGCCGACTTGGCATTGGCTGCCGCTGGTGATTAGTAGCTCGGGATCGCTTGCCCGTCGTGGATGTTGGCTAGCAGCCCCAGGGTGACCTCGCTGATGGTATTTCTAACCGCGCGCACTGCCGTCGCAATAGACGAACTGACAAAATGCCCGGATGGAAGCTGCCGAGTTTCCACCCTTGGTCGAACATGGAGTTGGCTAGGCGGAATCCCGGCCCCGCGCAACGGGCACCGCGTAAGTCAAAGGACCTTCAGGCGCCTGGTCAAGGAGTGTGGTGGTCAAATCAATCGTTGCATAATGGTTGCCTTGCTCCAATTGCGGGAGAATCAGCCAGGCCCAGGAAAAGCCTTCGCTCAAGTTCCTGCGGCTGGGAGGCAGCGTCTTGTGCGTGTCGTGATAGTTGTGCATCGCCAAGCCGATTTGCTTCACGCTATTCGCGCACTTGGTGCGGTTGGCGGCCTCGCGGGCCATTTGAACGGCCGGCAACAAGAGGCCGAAATGCAGCTCGCACTCGCAATTGGGACACTGGATCTGCAGCACGCGCCGGCGCGCGATTTGCGCCACCAGCGGCCGCGAATCATCGATAGTCTCGCTTGCAGCGAAAACTGGGTAGTGGGTCAGTTTGTGGTGCGGCCGTCTCGGCTGCACTGCGCAGGCGGGACGCCCAATGGCACTTACTTTGGCGGCTCAGTTGTTTTTGGGCGGGAGCGTTCGGGGAATTTTCGCCTGCGTGCGATCAC
>JBGQCZ010000757.1:0-3084 GCA_041495645.1 Gemmataceae bacterium
GCGACTTCAGATCGATCGCGACGAAGCCGAACGTTTCATCGACCAGTATTTCGCCCGCTACCCGAAAGTGCTCGAATACCAAACAAACCTGTTGGCAAGATGCCGCAAGGTAGGCTACTGCTCGACGATCCTGGGCCGCCGCCGCCGCTTCGACCGCTCGGCCATTCGTTCCAATTCGACCTACCAGCACCGCAACCAGGCGGAACGCGAAGCGATCAACATGGAGATCCAGGGCTCGGCCGCAGACCTGTTGAAAGTCGCGATGCTGAACGTCTACAGGAAGATGAAAGCCGAGAAGTTCAGGGCACGAATGTTGCTTACAGTCCACGACGAACTGGTATTCGAGTCGCCGCCCGACGAGCTGAATCGCCTTGGAAGCATGGTTCGACAGGAAATGACCGGTGCCATGAAACTGGACGTGGCGCTGAAGGTGGACGTATCCGCGGGACCGAACTGGCTAGACGGAGAAGAGTTGGCCACGAATGAACACAGCGCGGCGTAGCCGCAATGTCGCCTTTCTCCGCGAAAGGGCGTTCTTTCGCGGAGCGAAAGACGACACAGGCCGAGTTCATCTGTGGCTCATGAACCTGATGAATCGAAAACACGTCATCGGTCTGGTCGGCGGGATTGGCAGCGGCAAGAGCCTGGTGGCGCGGCTATTGGCGGAGCGAAGTGGGTTCGTGATCGATGCCGATCCGATTGCGCACCAAGCCCTGCGCGACCCGGCGATCCGCGAAAAGATAGTGGCCCGATTCGGCCGGGAGATCTTGGGAAATGACGGCGAGGTCGAGCGCAAGAAGTTGGCGGCGCCCGTGTTCGCCGACGAGAGCGCTCGTCGCGAGCTCGAATCGTGGATTTTTCCGTGGGTCGGCGAGCGAGCGCGGGAGTTGATAAATAGGGCGAATTTGGACCCGGCGGTAAAATTCATCGTGGTCGACGCCCCGGTGATGCTGGAAGCGGGTTGGAATGATGTGGCGGATCGGATAATCTATGTGGATACCCCACGTGAAGTCCGCTTAACTCGGCTTGCCCAGCGGGGATGGACTCCCGAACAGGTATCGGCGCGCGAACGCGCTCAACTATCGCTAACCGAAAAGGCCCGCCGGGCCGATGTCGCCGTGGACAACGGCGGCAATTCTGAAGCAACCGCCCGTCAGTTGGATCGAATACTCCGAGGCTGGAACCTGTCCGAGGTCGCGAGCGGCCTCGCGGACCGCACATGATTTCCATTCACCCTGTCTTTGTGCTGGCATGCCGCGCCGTGTTCATCTCGGTGGCCCATTCGGGCTTCCCGGGGCTGCCGATCCCTCGACTCTGTCGAGCCCCAACTTCTGGATCGTCACGGAAGCCAGCTTCGCAAGGAGAAGCCTGACATGGCCGACACACGATCCGAATCGAAGAGGAGCAACGGACCGCGAACGCGACGACCGAAAGCTGAAGTTCAATCGCCCCATTTGGAGCCTCCAGCCAACGGCTTCGACTCGAACGCCGTGGAAGAGCCCGCGTTCGGCGCTGGCATTCTTGACGAGATTCGCGCTGAGCCGCCGGCGCCCGCGCCCGAACCCGTCGTTGCGCCGGAACCACCACCCGTCGCGGTGGAGCCGCCTCCCGTTGCGCCGGAGCCTCCAACCGCGCTGCCGCAATCCGCAGCACCCGCGCCTCTAGGGCCGTCCGTTTCGAACGAGCCGCAACGCCAGTATTCGCGTCGCTTCACTCCCAACGACGGCTACGATGGCCCGCGCGGCTTCGATGAGGAAACCAACAATCGCTACGAGGAAATCAAACGCGGCAGCACCTTCATCACCGAATTGCAGCAGATGACGCTGGTGCAATTGCAAAAGACCGCTCGCGACGATGGTCTTACCGAACTCGCGGACATGAAGAAGCAGGATCTGATCTTCAAAATCCTGCGCGAGCGCGTCAAGAAGAACGGGCTCATGTACGGCGAAGGCACGCTCGAAATCCTGCCGGACGGATTCGGCTTTCTCCGTTGCCCCGATTCCAACTATTTACCGTGCACCGACGATATCTATATTTCCCCTAGCCAGATTCGTCGCTTCGGTCTGCGTACCGGCGCTCAGGTTTGTGGTTCCATCCGCCCGCCAAAGGAGAATGAACGCTACTTCGCGCTCCTCCGCGTCGAAGCCATCAACTACTTCGACCCCGAGGAACTCGCGCACAAGGCGGTCTTCGAAGATCTCCTGCCGTTGCATCCAAACCAGCGACTCAAGCTCGAAACCGACCCGACCGAAATCAACATGCGCGTGATGGACCTCATCGCGCCCATCGGCAAAGGCCAGCGAGGCTTGATCGTGGCCGCGCCGCGAACCGGTAAGACCATCCTGCTGCAAAAGATGGCCATGGCCATTCTCCGCAACCATCCCGAATGCTACGTCATCGTGTTGCTGATCGACGAACGGCCCGAGGAAGTGACGGAAATGGAGCGGACGGTGAAGGGGCCGCGCTCCGAAGTCGTCAGTTCGACGTTCGATGAACCGGCCGAAAGGCACGTGCAGGTTAGCGAGATCGTCATCGAAAAAGCCAAACGCATGGTGGAGTACGGCTCGGATGTCGTCATTCTGCTGGATTCGATTACGCGCCTGGCGCGTGCCTACAACACCGAGCAACCGTCGAGCGGCAAGATTCTATCCGGCGGTCTCGATGCCGGCGCATTGCACAAACCGAAGCGGTTCTTTGGCTCGGCTCGCAAAATCGAAGATGCCGGCTCGCTCACGATCCTGGCCACCGCTCTCGTCGACACCGGCAGCCGCATGGACGACGTGATCTTCGAGGAATTCAAAGGCACCGGCAACATGGAAGTCCATCTCGATCGCCGGCTGGTGGAAAAACGCGTCTGGCCGGCAATCGACGTGAACGCTTCGGGCACCCGCAAAGAAGAACTTCTACGCGACGCCGAGGAGCTTCGCCGCGTTTACATCCTCCACAAGGTGCTCAGCGACATGAACCCGGTGGAAGCGATGGAACTGCTCACCAACCGCATGGCCCGCACCAAGAGCAACGAAGAATTCCTCGGCAGCATGAACCTCGCGTAGCCTTAGAACCCAGTAGCCGCAGGCTTTAGCC
>JBGQCZ010000758.1:0-3083 GCA_041495645.1 Gemmataceae bacterium
CCCCTCACCCTGCCTCTCCCCCGAGTACGGGAGAGAGGGGCGAAAGATTGCCGTCTGCCCCGAGTGCTGGGGAGAGGGGCGGAGGATTGCCTTACCCTGCGGCTCCGCTGGGCATCGTACGCGACTTCGTTCGCCACGCTTGCCAATGGGCGCCTGATCGCGGCAAGTTCATGGGTACAGTCGTAATTGATCCGGGCAACGGCGTCGGCAGCGTGTTTCTCGATCCGCTGCGCGAGGAAGTGCCGGGAGCGCGGATCGAAGCCATCGCGGCCATGATCGACGGCCGCTTCCCGAGCCGGCCTTCGAATCCCGGTTTGCCGGGCGCGCTCAAGGCCCTGCAAGCCAAGGTGAAGGAACTCGGCGCGGCATTCGGCGCGGCCTTCGACGGCGACGCGGACCGGTTGTTCATGGTCGATGAGAAGGGCCAAATCGTCACGGGCGACGAGCTTCTGGCGGTCATCGCGGCGACCATGTTGCCGAATCTCAAAGAGAAGACAAAGCCCGTGGCCTTTGCCGGAACTTGCTCCTGGGCAGTGGTGGAGACGATCTTTGCCAACGGCGGCGAGCCGATTCTGTGCAAGGTGGGCCAGGACACGCTGAAGGCGGCGATGCAAAACCTGGGAGCGGTCTTTGGCGGGGAGTCGTCGGCCCACTTCAACTTCCCCGACAGCTATTTCCAGGACTCGGGACTGATCGCGTTGATGGCCTACGGCCAGGCGCTGTATGCCGCGAAGAAAACCGTGTCGCAAACGGTGGCGGAACTGCCCGAGTGGCACCACTCCGGCGAAATCAACATTCGCATCTTGAGCGAAGAGTGGAGCGAGGTAGGCAAAAAGGTTTCGAGCGAAATGGCCAAGCGCTATCGCGACGGCGGGGAGAGTTATGTGCTGACGATCGATGGCGTGAGCGCCTATTCGCCGCGCGACAAGAAATTCGCGGATGAGAAGGCGCTGTTCCCGTTGGCACAGGGAGACGGAGCGGGTGAGCGTTATCGCCACGTCGCGCCGGGGTACAAACCGGAGTGGTGGTACAGTCTGCGGCGCTCGAACAACGAGCCGTTGCTGCGGTTGAATGTCGAGTGCGCCGCGGGCAAGGAATTGAAGAAGCGAACGATTGAAGTGCTGAGTGAAGTGCGTTCGTTGTGTCGAGAGTTGGGGAATTGCGAGACGGAGGTCGTCGATTGGGGCACGATTGACGGCTTGCAGAAGAAGGTGAAGAAGAAAGGGAAGAAGGGAAGGTAACTTGTTTACGTTTCGCGTTCGCGCCACCTGTCAGGGGCTACCTTCAATGCCCCTGACAGGTGGCGCGAACGCGAAACGTAAACAATTCGGAAGGAGTCGAAGATGGCAACTCTGTTCAAGCGGGTGGCGGCGAGGTTTCCGGTTTCGGTGCAGCATGAATTGCGACGGCATTATTATGCGTTGCAGATCCGACGCGGGCGATTTCAGACCGAGGAGCAAGAGTTCCGCTTGCTGGAATCGATGGTGTCGCTGGGGGATTGGGTCATCGACGTGGGGGCCAACGTGGGGCATTACACGGCGAAGCTGTCGCGGTTGGTCGGGGCTGCGGGGCGAGTGATCGCGTTCGAGCCGGTGCCGCGGACCTTCGAATTGCTCACTGCTAATGCAAGGCAATTCCCGCACGCCAACGTCACGCTGATGAACGTGGCGCTTTCAGACAAGCCGGCGACCGTGTGCATGGATGTGCCAGAGTGCGAAGGCGGGGCTTATCTGGCTCATGTGACGAATGAGCAGACCGGCCTGACGATTCTCACGCTGCCGCTCGATGCGATTCCGCTGCCGCAGCGAGTGCGGCTGGTCAAGATCGACGCGGAGGGACACGAACTGGCGGTGCTGAAGGGAATGTCCAACCTGTTGCGGCGTGACCGGCCGGTATTGATCGTCGAGGTGAGTTCGGAGGAATCGAAGGCGTTGCTTGGCGACCTGGGATACACGATGGAGAAACTGCCCGGCTCGCCGAACTGTATTTTCCGGCCCGAACCATGACCGACGAAGAGACCTTCGAAGCCGCGCTGGATGATTTGATGGACCGGCTTTGGCCGGCGGTGGGGCAGTTGAACAAGGATGCGAAGTTGCTGCAGGAACTGGCTTCGCTGCGTTTGGTTTATGCCGATTGGTTGGAGGAACGTGGGGACGGTTTGGCGGGTGCTCAGCGCTGGATGGCGGCGCAGGTCAAGTTTCCACGGCTCGGCCACGAACTGGGCCATGACACGTGGGACTGGTGGCGAATCGATCGACCCGATCCTGAAGATCTGCCCGGTGAGATTTGGGATCACTTACCAGGTGAGCGAAACGAACGCTACGAGTGCAAGGAGTACGCGACGCGACGGTTAGCGGAGCGAGCACTGTTCAAGTCGCTGAAGCTGTTGGACAAGCTGAACTAGGAGGTTACGATTTCCAATCGCGGGCCAAGTTAAACAGCACTTCGGCGGCCTGATCGACCTGCGAAAGTTCGATCCATTCATCGCCGGTATGGGCTTGAGCAATGTTGCCGGGGCCGAAGACAACGGAAGGGATCCCGACGCCGGCAATCGATGAGGCATCGGTGCCATAAGGAACGGCTTCCATCTCGCAGGTTCCCGTCAGTGCCTTGACCGCCGCTCCGAGACGAGTGGCGACTTCGCTAGCTACTTGCGAAGGCAAAGCGGGGCAATGCAGCCACGGCGGTTGGCAAGTGAACGGCACATCGACATCGGTCTGGCGGAGCAGGAACTCTTCGAAGTGCTTTGCCGCCGCGAGCGGATCTTCGCCGGGGATCAAGCGGCGATCGACTTCGATGCGGCAGAAATCGGGCACTGTGTTCACGCTCAACCCGCCCTCGATGCGGCCGACGCTGATGGTCGGCGGGCCAAGGAGCGGATCGGCGGCGGAAGCGTGAAGTCGTTCGGCGTATCGTTCGATGGCGCCGAGCACCTTGCTCATGCGATAGATTGCGTTGATTCCCTGATCGGGCCGCGAGCTATGACAAGAACGCCCAGGAGTGACGACATGCCAACGGACGACACCTTTATGGGCATGGACGATCTTGAGTTGTGTCGGTTCGGCGACCACGGCGGCATCGGC
>JBGQCZ010000759.1:0-3082 GCA_041495645.1 Gemmataceae bacterium
CAATCGCATAACATGGCCGCGTTGCCTCCGCGAACTTGATGACGCCCTCAGCGGTGCCGCCGCATTCCTCTACGAATTTGCTAGTCTTCTCGTCCACATCGCCGCCCTTCCCTTCCGTAACGCCGACAAAACTCAAGAACTTGAGCAGGCTCTCCTTGTCTTTGACGCCCTTCAGCTTGCGAACGAGCCATTCGATGGTTCTCTCCTCGCAAATTCGCAGCGCCACGGCTGGACGAGCGCCCGGCGGCACGGCGCCTAGGCGCGCCCTCAGGTCTTTGATCGTCTTGGCGTCGAGCTTGGGCAGGTGAAGCGCGAGCGTTTCGTTGGCACGTGCTTCAATGGCGTAGCCGACCAAGACGCCGACGAGCGTTCCGTCCAACGAGGCATGCCGGCCCATTGCGAGGGCGGCGACCACGTCATCGATGGCCTCATCCTGACGGCCCTCGTCAAATCGCAAGCGAGCGCGCAGGAAGGCGAGCGTCGACAACGTTCGAGCCGCGTGCAATTGCGGGAGCAGCGCTTCTACCCCTTCTTCTCCGCAATCGATGCCCCAGTCGCAATTCCGCAACGCGGCGCCGTAATGCATCATTTTCAAGGCGTATTCCGCCTTCGCTACGATCGCCTTGGCGTGGGCGTCCAAGGGCATGGTCAGAAAGTCCGTATGCAATTTCTGCGCTTCGGCGTCCGAAAACTTGGGCACCGATGCAAACCCTCGCCAGTACTTGAGGGCGGCGTTCCCGTTTGGATCGGACGGCGGATCGGCGAGTGCATGCTCCACGGGCATCACAAGAATGGTCATGGCAAGACTCAGCGCGCGCAACATGAGCGGTACCTCACAAACGAAGGTTCGGACGAAAGATCACAAAACTCGGTTACGATCTCTTAATCGAGCAGGTCAGCGGGAATCGAGGTCGATGCTCGCATGGGCGAAATCTCCTCAAGCGGCCAAGTGAAAGCAGTAGATTCCGATCCATTCAGCCCGTTCCGCACCTGCAACCACGGGGCGGCGTTCGTGGAGTCGTCGATCTCCTGCGGCTGGACATTCTGGTTCGTTGTCGGGCTTGGATTCCGTTCATTCCGGCTTGGCCCCAGCAAGGCAAACATGGCCAACAAGGTAACGGCGGCCAACGAGCAAATTGCCGCGATCCAAATCGCCTGCGATCGTCGCACGATTGGCTGTGGCGCTGAAATCCCGGCTAACAGTCGGGCCTCCAAATCGGCCGGCGTCGCCGGCTGCGGCAATGCCCGCAGCCGCGCTTCCAGCGATTCACGAGGATGTTCTTCGGGCTTCATGATCGGGAACCTCTTCACCCAGCAACTCACGCAACCGGTTCAACGCCTCACTGGTGCGCCATTTCACCGTGCCCGACGGCTCATCGAGCACCGCCGCCATGTCGCGATAACTCAGCCCCTGCAAATAATGCAACACCAGAACGGTGCGATCCAGAGCGTCGAGCCCATAAAGGGCCCGGTAAAGATGCTTCGCCTCGTCGCCGGCCACCAGCGTGTCCAGCGGATCAGCAGGCGAAGCCGCAACAATCCTAAAACGTTCGCGCGCCCCCGCGGCTCGTGACTCGGCCCGCTGGCTATCGACGAATTTCGTATAGGCGATCCGGTGCAGCCAGGTCGCGAGCGTGGATCGACCCTCGAACGCGGCGATTTTCTCCCAGGCGGCGGCAAAAGTATCCTGCGTGAGATCCTCAGCCCGGTGAACGTCCCGCGTTAGATGCACAAGGAAACGGTACACCGTCTGGTAATGAGCGCGGACCAACTCGGCGCAGGCCTGCGGACGACCGGCACGAAGCTCGCTCACCAGGCGTTGGTCGTCGGGCTCCGTCACGCGTTCTCCGCAAGAACTCTGGCCTTCACCGTGTTAGACGAACGAGACCGCCAAGGTGTTGGCGCGAATTTGGAAAGACGATGCTATTTGACCGCGCGTAATTTCGCAGCACACAAGCCTGAAGCGCCAGCGAAGGAGGGTCTCGCTCCTTCGCTGGCGCGTCAGGCTTGTGTGCTGCAGCCTCGCTCCTTCGCTGGCGCGTCAGGCTTGTGTGCTGCAGAATCACGCTCATTAATTTAGGTCATCCGGGTCCGCAGCGATTGCCGCGCCTGCTCGATCACGGCCCGCAGTTGTTCCTTTCGCCGCTGCATCTCGAAGCGGCCCGTCGTTTCGATCCATTCCAACGTTCCGCCGAGCAAGTCGAAATAGCCCTGCAGGGCGGCCGCATCGGCGGGCATTTTGCCGTCGAGCCGAACGAACACCGGCGAGGTGTGAGCGAATGTGTCGGTTCCCACGCATCGCGCCGCGAGCCAGCATGGTCCGTCGATCAGTTGTTCGAACTCAACCGTTGCTTTGAATGGCGGAGCGGTGTCCGCCGAAGCGATTCGAATGAGCGAATTGCCATTAGCCAGCAATTCCAGCGATCCAAACGGCACGGCGCTTTCGACTCGGGCGCGGATCCAGACCGACTTTGCAGGTGAATTCTTGTCGATGATCGAACCGGGCGGGTTTTGATTCACATCGAAGTGAAGGAGCGGGCCGTTCGTGACGAAGGTGCGCCCGGCTCGAACCGCCTCAATCCAGTTCGCCTGCAACTGCGTAAGCGGTTCGACCGCGTTCAGCTTCGCGTAGGTCCGCATCGCGCCCAGGGCCGTGCGGTTGCTCTCCTTGCCGCTCGCGCCGACGAGCGGAAAGCGAATGCCCGCGGACCAGGCGTGATACCAATCCTTCACGCGGCGATTGTCCGGTGTGCATTCGACCGCATCAATGCGACCGGCGATCAAATCGGCGAGCGCTTCGGGCGCGATGCCGTTTTCAAAGCGGAACGGATCGGCCCAAACGACGAGGCCCTTCTTGCGGTGGCATTGATCGCACCAATCGGCAAGCGACCAATCGTCGCTGGCATCAGCGCCGCCGAACCCGAGCGGAAACACCGCCCGATGGCAATGCAGCAGCGCGAGCTTCCCGAGCACCGGGTGCAAGTTCAGCGTGTTGACCGCGACGACGTGGCCCGGTTTTTCCAGCGCGGGTTGTTGACCGCTAAACGCGGTCATATTCGGAATCGCCGAGCGTGCGACTCCA
>JBGQCZ010000760.1:0-3077 GCA_041495645.1 Gemmataceae bacterium
CGATCCCCACTCGTGCCGAAAGCAGCCCGCAGCGCAAGCAAGGAAGCGACACGACCTTGCTGGCGCTGCGGGCTGTCATTGATGCGGCTCACGTTGTTCGGCAATGTGCAATTGCGTATACTATGTCGGTCATTTCGTCCGAGCGCCTCGCGTGCGCGCATTTCTTGGAGGGCACGTCGTGATTGCTTCAATTCTGATTTTGGGAATTGGCTCGGTCCACAACCCAACTGCCAACTCAACGCACAACCCAACTGCCAACTCAACGCACAACCCAACTGCCAACTCAACGCACAACCCAACTGCCAACTCATCTCACCACTCAACGCACCACGCAACTCACCACTCAACCACTTTCTCCACAAAGTTTTTGAGGGCGTCGGGGGCGAGCGGGAAGTCTGGTCTCGGCAAGGAGATGCGTCCAGAAAATGAGATTCGCGCACAGGGCCAAAAGTTGGATTTAGTTTGGTTCGGGAGCGGGTTCGGACCAATACAAGTTCTGACCTTCGAAGAACGCGCAGCAAGTGTTCACCAGCGCGCACGGAATCCCGCACATGCGGTGCGTACGAATCGGATCGTTCCTGCCATCGACCACTCACGGTCCTTCGGGCCGCGTGATGAACGTGCTCTTGTCGTCGCTGAACATCAAGTTGTTGGGAAACTTCTCGTTCTGCAGCCACTGATTGAGCAAGTCCGGAGCGACTTCGGTGCGCTTGCCGTCGTTGATGTATTTCAAGACGGCGGTTTCGCACTGATCGAAAGCGCCTGTTACCAACCGAGCCTGGTCGGCCGGGCGCGGCGGCGGCAGATTGTTGTCCCAGTTGTCCTTCCAGCTCTTCAGTCCCGCCGAGATCCGTGTGGCCGTGAGTTTCCAGGCCATGTAATCGCGCTCGGCGAGCGGCTCCTTGGGCAGGTCTTTCGGGTCGATGCCCTTGGGCGGCGGCGGCTTCGCGGCCTTATAGTCGACCGCCAGATCGCGCACGGCCAGCGCCACGAAGCCGGCCGAGAAGTCCATGTTCTGTTCCTTGTCCGGCGCCAGCTGCAAATAGCCGATCAAGCCCTCGGCCCGCTCCGACACGCTCGGCGGCGGCACGATCGACTTGTCCGAATTCGCGAAACGCAACAACACGATTGCTGGAATCGTCTGCACGTTGCCCTGGACGCGCACGATCGGATAACGCACCATGCCCAGCGCCCGCAGCGCTTCGCGGCGCACGTAGCGATAGCCGTCGATCTCGTCCTGAGGCGCGCTCGGGGAAATGGTGGGCTTGCGCGTGAGAAAGCCGATCAGCGAATTGATGGCTTTGAGTTCGCGTTGCGGATCGGTGAAAACGGATTTTTCCGGCCGATCCGGGTTCGGCACGGCGAACAGGTTCTTGAGCGCGTGCAGGTAATAGAGCTTGATGGCGTCGCTGACGGCGGGATTGTCGATGATGGCGACGGCGTTGTCGGCGAGCGGCTCGTAGCCGGATTTGGCGAGGGCCGCAATACAGCGGCCGGCATTGATCATCAGCAGTGTTTTGTCCGCGCCGTATGGCGGCTTGAAATCCAGGATCGGCGTCAACGCCGTCATTACATCCTTGCCGAAGATCTGAATCATGTCTTGCTGGCCGAGCGTCATCCTGGCGGTGTAGAGGTTCGGTTCCAGCACGTCGGCAGTGAATTCGCGGACCGCGGTGGAAATGGGCAATTCGTCGCTGGAGCCGAGCGACTTGTTGGCCGCGGACATCAGTCGCGAGGCGTGCCATTGAGCGACTTTGCGGATGGCGGCCTTGTTCTTGTCCATCTCGGCGGCAGGGCTTTCCTGCACGGCCCGTTTGCCGCCTTTGATTTCGCGGAAGCGATAGAGCTCATCCAGATCGGGCCGTTTATCCTGGGCGGCGGCCCGCTGCATTCCCGCGACCGTCAGCAGCGCAACGGCCGCAACCGCGATTACCCGATGCCACATGTGAATACCTCGGAGATTGTCGACGTGAATTCCCCAACAATCAAACAAACCGGAACCGTCCGCGTTGGCGGCTGGAAATCATGTCTTCTTACCATGAGGCTACATGGCCGGGCGATAGGGTGTCAAGGGGCTGAGGGAGATTGGCGAATTTCAGCCGAAAATGGACCACGGATTACACCGATCGACACGGATTTTGGGTCTTTATTGGGCCAATTTGAGGGCCTGGGCTTCGGCAGGCGTCAGGCCGTCTTGGAATGCGAGTTTGCGGGCGCGGCGCAAGTGGGTCTCGGCGGGAAGACGCTGGCCAAGTTCGGACCAGGCTTGATAGAGATACCAGTGCGGCCGCGGTTCCTCGGACCGCTCCTTGACCGCGGCTTTGAGCTCTTCGACCGCTTGAAACAGCGTTTTCTCGACGAACGCGTCATCGACCTCATCCGCTTTGGCTGCCCGTTCGGCGAGCACGTACAAACCGATTCCGCGGTGCAGGCGCTCGGCGTATGCGTCTTCCTCTCCGCAGGCGATTTCCACCAAGCGCGTTTCGGCGTGGATCAGTTGCTGGTCCACGGGTTCGCCTTGTTGCTGGGCGTCGGCGACGTAGCGCTCGAGTTGGCGCTTCGCCTCATCGGGTTTGTGCAAGCGGAGCAATAATTCGGCCAAATGGGCGCGAATCGAGGCGTGGTCGGGATGGGCCGCGACGTATTCCTGAAGCAACGGCAATGCGGCCGCTTCATCACCTTCGTCCAAGCATTTCGCCGCTTCAGTCAGCAACTTTTTCGCGTCCGGACCGGGAGATCGCGCGACGACGCTCGCGGGCTTGTTCGAAACGCGTGGTTGAGTAGCAACAGCGGGTTGTGGGTCAGAAGAGACGGGAGAGGTGGCGGATTGGGGGGCGAGAGCGGTACAGCCGAAGCAAAGGAGGAAGGGCAGGATGCGGCAGGCGTACAACCTCATTCGGCCCTCGGCGGCGGGGAACTTTAGGCGACAGGCACGTCCGAGGTAAATATCGGGTTATCGGTGGTTCGAATGGATCGAAAGAAGCGAAGGAAGCGAGTTTAACGAGTGAAGATAGGCAGGCGGTTTCTGATCTACCGGATATGCGTAGGTCTTTCACTACAAAGGCACGAAGACACAA
>JBGQCZ010000761.1:0-3068 GCA_041495645.1 Gemmataceae bacterium
ACCCACCCTACTAGATTGGTCAAACGATGCGCGGTGGCGGAACCGCTGGAACTGCAGGGAGGAAAATCGCATTCCGGTCAGACAGCAGCATAAACTCGACCAAGATCGAGTCCATTCTCAGCGCGGCCGGAGCCGAAGCCGGAATCGACGGGGCTGTTTGCGACACGCCAAATTCGCCCTGCCCGCCGCAGCGCTTGGCCGCGAATCCCAACACCCAGCGAATCGAAGAGGATGTCGTCTTGGCCGATTTCGTTTCGTCTACCACCTGTTTGCAACAGCTATCACCTTTCTTGTCGCAACAACACGATTTTGTCTTGGGCTTTTCGCGTTGGGCGGCCTCGCGGACGAAGTCGGGCGCCCACACGCTGTTGGCTTCGGCCCAGTTCAGTTTTTCGGCATTGGTGAAGCAGCAGCAGCTTTGCCAGAATTCCTCGATATTCATGCATCCGCACGAATGGCTCATGCACGGGAACGGTCGGCTGGTGTCTTTGCGATTGAGGGCCGGCAGCGGCATGCCGAACGAGCTGGCGAGTTGCCCCAATAGGGCAATGGCGGCGATAAGGCCGCGTCGCAATCGCGGGGATGGAACGCGAAACCGCATGATCGACCCGAGGGGTGTATCGAGAGGATTCCGTTCCAGAGCATTTGGGCGTGCGGCGAATATTGTAACGTTTCTCGATGCAACGGCATCGGTCGAACCTGCACAAGAAGAAACCGTGAGCAATTCAAGACGACAGGAAAATCAGAAACAGAACAATGAAGAGCGTTTTTCTGTCCATGATTTTTCTGTCTTGTGTGTTTTTCGGGATCGGCGATGATTGGCATGTAGGCAATGATTTCCCCGATACCAGCGAGCGGTTCATGATCGACCCTATTCGACAGGAAGTGATTGCCCTGGCTCACACCGTCGTGGTGAAGGTGGGCACGAATGTGCTGGCCGCAGCCGATGGGCGGCTGGATCGCGCACGGATGCAGGCGCTCGCGGACCAGTTGCAGCGGCTTCGGCTTTTGGGCAAGAAGGTGGTGCTGGTCAGTTCGGGGGCGATCGGGGCGGGGATTGGGCGGTTGGGGTTGAGCGGGCGGCCGACGGATTTGCGGCAGCTTCAGGCCTGCGCAGCGGTCGGACAAAACGCGCTCATGCAACTTTACCAGGAATGCCTCGCCCCGCACGGCGTGAACTCCGCCCAGATTCTCCTCACCGCCGGCGATTTCGACAACCGCGCCCGCTATCTCAACGTCCGCAACACCATTCAAGCATTGTTCGATTGGAACTGCCTGCCGATCATCAATGAAAACGACACGGTGAGCGTGGCCGAGATCAAATTTGGCGACAACGATCACCTCGCCGCGATGGTCACGAATCTCTTGCAAGCTCCGCTCCTAGTCATTCTGACCACGGTGGATGGGTTGTATTCCGCCGATCCGCGGACAGAGCCGAATGCTCGCTTGCTTTCGGTCGTGCCGAACATCGACTCGGGAGTCGTGGACATGGCCGGGACGAGCCAAAGCACGCTGGGAACCGGCGGAATGCGGAGCAAGCTGCGAGCGGCCAGACTGGCGACGGCGGCGGGGGAATCGGTCATCATGGCCAACGGCGCCGTGCCGAGCGCGCTGGATCAAATTGTTGCGGGTAATCCTGTCGGAACGCTGTTTTTGCCGCATGGGGCGACGATGCCGGCTTACAAGCGCTGGTTGGGTTACACGGCCCGGCCGAAAGGGCGGTTGATGCTGGACGCGGGGGCCGTCGAAGCCGTGCGAAAGTCCGGAAAGAGCCTGCTGCCAGTGGGTGTGGCGTCGGTGACGGGATCATTTGGAAAGGGCGAAGTGGTTGCCGTTTGCGACGCGGCCGACGTCGAATTCGCCCGAGGTTTGACCAATTACTCATCCACGGACGTGGCACAAATCCGCGGACTATCGACCGACCGCATTGCCGAAGTGCTGGGCACTGTTCCATATGTGGAGCTGATTCACCGGGATAATCTGGCGCTGCTGGAATAAGGGTCGAAAACCTTGAATCGAAATTCTCAAATCGCCATTTTCTCCTGTTGCGTCGCCGCAAACCATTTGCTATTCGCCGCCACACGGAGGGGGAAGCCATGTATCGACGAGTACTTTTCACATTGGCGGCGGTAACGGGACTGGCCGCGTTGGCCTTGGCGGAGCAGCCGGCAGCGCAACCCGAGGAAAAGCACCCGTACGAAATCACGCCCAAGGCGGGGCCTTGGGCTATTTGCGTCCGGGTTTTTTTCGACAACATCGACCCGACGGAGTTGGAAGATCCGCGGCAGCCCGTCCAGCGCATGGCCAAATCTCTCGCGATCGATTTTGTGACCGAACTACGCAAGGATTACATAGTTCACGGATATATGTTCAATCGTGGTGACGAGGAACGGAAGAAGGAACAGGAGCGCGCGACGGCGGAGCGGAAGCAGCGAATTGAGTTGTACCGCAAAATGGGGATGCCGGATGAAGAGATCAAGAAGCAAAAGTTCTGGGTCAAGCGTCTCGCGCACGTTCAGGATCAGTACATGGTGCTGATCGGCGGGTTTCCAGATCAAGATACGGCACGCATGTTCCTGGAAGGGCTTCGCAAAATGAAGCTGCCGTCGGCGCGATTCATGGATCGGCTGGCAGCGGGTCCGGCCGGGCTCAATGGCAAAAAGGGCGAGGGAATGGAAGGGTTCGTCAATCCCTTCCAGACTTCGTTCGTCGTGCCGAACCCGACCGTGCCGGTGCAAAGGGCGCAACCGACGCCCGAGGAAGCGGCCGAATTCGACGTGGCTCAATTCAATACTCGGAATCCTTATAACCTGCTCAAGCACGCGGGCAAATGGACGCTCGTGATCAAGGCCTACCGTAGTCCTTCCGTCAATACCGGCACTGAAAGCCGCGGCCCGACGGATCGCGGACCCGCCGTCGGAAAAAACTCCAAGACGCTGGATGCAATGGGCAAACAAGCCGAACAGCTTGCCGCGATTCTGCGAACGCCACAACTGAATTTTGATGCTTACGTGATGCACGCCAACTTTTTCAGCCTGGTCACGGTCGGCATTTTCGATTCTCCGAAC
>JBGQCZ010000762.1:0-3065 GCA_041495645.1 Gemmataceae bacterium
AAGTTCGTTTGAATGTCAACGACGTTGAGCCGGCGCAGCAGGTCCATCAGGCCGAACGACATCAGGACCGCGAGCGGCAAAGTCAAGGCGATGATGAACGCCGTGCGCAGGTGCCGCAAGACGATGAGGACACAAATCGCCGCCGTCACGATCGCCTCGATCAGCGTGCTGGTCACGGTCCCGACCGCGCCGCGAATGAGCGGCGTCCGATCGTAGAACGGCATGATGTGCACGCCGCTTGGTAAACCGGGTTGCAGCTCCAGAATCTTCGCGCGAATGCGGCGGGTGACTTCGAGTGGATTCTCGCCGTGCCGCATCAGAATCACGCCGCCCGTGGCTTCCGTGCCGTCCTTTTCGAGAATGCCGCGGCGCGGCTGGCTGCCCAGCGAGACATGTCCGAGGTCGGACAGCGGGACGGGAGTGCCATCGGCCGCGGGGAGCGTGATATTCTCCAGATCGCGGATTACGCGCTGTGGTTCGAAGCCGGCGTCCGGTTGGCCCGGCCGCGCGCCCAGCCAACCGACGCTGCGAACGACGTGTTCCGCACGCCCCTTTTGGATCACGTTGCCGCCGGCAGCGAGATTGCCACGGCGAACCGCCTCGGCAACTTCAGCGGGCTTGATTCCGTGTGTACGAAGCCGATGCGGATCGATTTCGACCTGATACTCCAGCGGCAGTCCGCCGACGCTGGCCACTTCGGCCACGCCGGGCACGGCGCTCAGTTGCGGGCGAACATACCAGTCCTGGATCGCCCGCAGCCGGCCCGGGTCATAACCTTGTCCTTCGAGGGTGTACCAATAGATCTGGCCCGTTGCGGCCGCATCCGGGGCGAGGCGCGGCGCGACCCCTTCGGGCAATCGAGCCGACGGCCGGGCCAGCAATTCGCTCACCTGGCGGCGGGCCAGGTCCCAATTCACGTTGTCCTCGAAAATCACGCTGATCATCGAAAAGCCGACATCGCTCGAAGCGCGCACCACGCGAACGCCCGCCAGGCCCTTGAGTTCAAGCGAAACCGGGTAGGAGATTTGATCCTCGATCTCGCGCGGCCCGTGGCCCGGCCAATCGGTAAAAACGATCACCTGATTTTCGGAAAGATCGGGAATGGCATCGACCGGAGTGCGGAAGGCAGCGCGGATGCCCAGAAATGCAACCAACGCGCCGATGATGAGGACAAGCCAGCGGCGGCGAATCGAGAAGGTGATGATGCGATCGATCATGGCACGCCGCGAACGTTATTTCGGTTTGTCGAATCGCGGCATGTATTTCGCCGGCTCTTTCAGCAGCGGATCCCGACATCCCTCGCAACAGATAAAGACCGGCCGGCCGTTGACGATCACGCGCACCGGTCCGCCCATGGAGTCGAGCGGCGCTTCGCTCACCGGGCAGATCTTCTGGCGCTCGACAATCAGCCGGTCCTCCGACGAGAGCGTGCCCGGTGCGGGAGGCGACGACGGCGGCGCTCCGAGCCTTGACCCGGCCCCGAAATACCCGGCCGCGACGCTCGGGTTCAGCCGCGTCTCCGCATCGAGCAGCACGGTCCCCGCCGTCACCACGCGCTGGCCCGGCTCCAACCCCGAACACACCGGATACTGGTCACCGTAGCGACGGCCCAAGCGTATTTCCACGGCGTCGTACATTCCGGCCATGTGCTCGACGAACACGATCTTCCGCGTGCCGGTGTCGATCACCGCGCTTTCGGGAACAGACAACACCAGATCTTCATCGAGAAGAGCCAACCGAACACCAGCGTTGAGCAGCGACGGCAAAGCGGCTGGCCCAAGATGGTTGTCAAGACCGGCGACGATCATTTCGACCGTCGTTTGATTGTGCCAACGTTCCAGGACGGCGTGTCGTTGGGCGTCGAGGCGGGAGGCGGAGAGACGAAAGCGGGCGGTCGCGTATTGGCCGGGCCGCAACCGGCCCTGGGAATTGTCGAGCAAAACTGTCGCACGCGCCTCCGGCCACCCGCGCGGCGCTTCGACGACGCTTCCAGAAAACGTCTGCCCCGGCAACGCATCGCTGACGATCTCCACGGCCTGGCCGCTCTTCAAGAGTGCCGCGTCGGATGCGAACAGTTTCACTTCAAGCAACAAGAGTGCATTTGCGAACAGCGGCAAAGTCGCGGGTTCAAGTCGTCCGCCGGCGATGATTTCGTGGTTGAGCCGGCGGTATTCGACCGCGCTGGTGTGGATGCCGGCAAGTTGCAAGCGGTACGGCGAAAGCTGCAAGCGGGCGACCACTCCGTCCGGCAGCGGAGTCATGTCGCCCTTCAGGCGCCGCACCAGCGTCATGTGGCAGACCGGGCACTTGCTCGGCCAGTCGGACACGACCCCCGGGCACATCGGGCACCAGTATTCGGTTGTGCTGGAGACCGAGACCGGGAATGGCTCGGGGTGCATGAGCCGTTCCCAAAAGCACTTCAAATCCGGCCAATAGCCGATCAGCAGCAGCACCCCGCCGACCAGCAACAAGAATCGAAAACGGGCGGCAACTAAACTGATCGCTCCTGCGGCAATTCGGAAGATTGACGGGGTCGCGGGAGTCGAGGTGGGTCGATCGGCATTCTTCATCGTGTCTCGAAAGTTACTTGCCGGGCGAACGTGAGTTCTTGGCCGTCGGCATGGGATGGTCCCAATGCAGCAGCATCTCGTAATCCGCGTAACGCATTACCCAAAGCGGATCCAAACCAATGATCACGTAACGCTCTCGTACCTCTTCAATTGGGCCATCGAGCACGAGCCGCACCGCAAAACAACGTTGAGCGTCTGCCGCCACTGGGCCAAGGATCTTAAACTCTTTCAGCGGCCGGCCGGCCGCGTGAATTCCATCGCCGGACATCACCGCCGGCTTGGCGTTGGGGACCGATTGGTCCTTGTTGCCTTGTTGCCACGCCACGAGGTAGCTTTCGAGCGCGCGACGGGCGGTTTCCTCCTCCGGCACGAAGTCTTCGTTGCGCTGCCGCGAACAACCGAGCGCGGCAGCACCTAGCAGCGTCGCGTAGAGCAGGCTTCGGACCGCCGAGGTCGAGGTCACTTGGTCATCCCCGAGAGTTTGTCGTAATCCAC
>JBGQCZ010000763.1:0-3065 GCA_041495645.1 Gemmataceae bacterium
ACTTTGCCATCGACCCGACCGGCAAGTTCCTCTTGGTCTGCAATCAGGACTCGAATTCAATCGTAGTCTTTCGCATCGATCAAAACGACGGCGAATTGACGCCGGTGGGCGAGCCGTTTGCGGTGCCGATGCCGGTGTGCATTCGGTTCTGGCGGGCGGAGAAGTAATGGTCGCGTTTCCAGAAACCGTGCTGCAATTCGGCACCGGCCGGTTCTTGCGCGCCTTCGTGGATCGCTTTATCCATCAAGCCAACGTCGAAGGTCAGCAGATTGGCTCGGTTGTGGTCGTGCAATCGACCGGCACGGCCGAGGCCGACAAGCTCAACGCCGCCCGCGGCGTCTATCACATCGCGGTTCGTGGCCTCGAAAATGGCGAGGTGGTGCGACGCGACGAAGTTGCGAGCGTCAGCCGGGCGCTGACTGCAGCGCGCGAGTGGGACGAGGTGCTCAACGTCGCGCGCTCGCCGCAATTGCGCTTCGTTGTCTCGAACACCACGGAAAAAGGCTACGACCATGATTTGAATGAAACGCCCGACGAAGTGCCGCCGCGATCATTTCCGGCCAAGTTATTGACCCTCTTGTGGACGAGGTTTCAAGCGGGCGGTGCGGGACTCACGATCATCCCGTGCGAATTGATCGACAATCAGGCCGATCAATTGCTCGGCATCGTCGTCAAGCTCGCGGAGACTTGGCGGTTTCCGCCGGAATTCGCGAGTTGGGTCCGAGATGAATGCGTTTGGCTCAACACCCTCGTCGATCGAATCGTGGTGGGGCCGCCCGACCATCATCCGCTCGTCGGCAAGGACCCTTTGCTCATCATGGCCGAACCGTTCGCATTTTGGGCGTTGCAGGAAAAACCAAAGGCGTATCCGTTCGTGGAGCATCCCGCGATTGTTCGCGTTGCTGATGTTCGCCCGTATTTTCTGCGCAAGGTGCGGATTCTGAATGCGGCTCACACCGCCTTGGTCACCAAGGCCCGGAAGAAAGGGCACGTCACCGTGAGCCAAGCGATGCAAGACGAGGAGTTATCGGCGTGGCTGAAGCGGCTGCTGTTCGAGGAAATCGTGCCGGCGGTTCGCGATCGCGTTGACGATGCCGAGGGATTCGCGCGGCAAACCTTGGAGCGATTCCGCAACCCATTCCTGGCTCACAAGATTGACGACATTTTGAAGAACCACGAAGACAAGGTGCGCATCCGGCTGTTGCCCACGCGCGAGGACTTTCGCCACGTGCGCGGCGGCGAGCCAAAATTGCTGAACGAAGTGCTGCGAGAGAATGGTTTGTGATTGGGGCGGGAGGAAAACTACCTGTAGCCGCAGAGAGAATGGTATGTGATTGGGGCGGGAGGAAAACTACCTGTAGCCGCAGGCTTTAGCCTGCGTTTGGACCAATCGCAGGCTAAAGCCTGCGTTTGGAGCAAACGCAGGCTAAAGCCTGCGGCTACGGGTGATTTTGAATTTGCCGCTCGCCCAAAGCCGCGAGCGCCTAGGTCAGAGGGCCGTACATCTCGGGCCGCCGGTCTTTGACTCGATGCAGCATGTATTTGCCCGGGATGCGCACAATCTGTTTGTTCCGGGCTCGCTCTGGGTCGATCTCGGCCACGAGCATTGACTCTTCATCCGGGCCGGCCGACGCTAGCAAATCGCCGTTCACGTTCACCAGCCGGCTCTGGCCGATATAGCGCGTCGCGCGCTCGCTGCCGATGCGATTGACCGCGGCGTAGAAGACGTTGTTTTCCAGCGCCCGGCTTTGGACCAGATGCTTCACGGTGCTTTCAGCGCCGGCGGGCCAGTTGGTCGGCAAAACGACCAGGTCCGCGCCTTGGAGCATCAAGATGCGCGTGGTTTCGGGAAAGCTGCCGTCGTAGCAGATGCTCAGACCAACTTTCAAGCCGCCGATATCGTGAACGGCGAACGGCCGGTCGCCGGGCGTCGTAAAACGATCGACGCCGAGGAAGGGCAGATGGATCTTTCGGTAGTTCGCGAGCAAACCGCTCGGGCCGATCAAGCCGGCGACGTTAAAGAGGCGGTCGCCATTGCGTTCAAGCATGCCGACAACGGCCCAAATGCCGAGCGATTTACAAGTTTCCGCAATCGCGTTGGTGCTTGGACCGGGAACTGTTTCGGCGTACGGCATCGCCTCTTCGCGGCTTTCGAAGGCGTAGCCGGTGATCATGCATTCGGGAAAGACCGCCAACTTAACGCCAATTCCGGCGGCTTCGCGCAGCTTGTTTGTCACCGTGGCGACATTGGCGGCGACATTTCCCAATTGGCAATCGGTCTGAACAGCGGCAATTTTCCAAATACTCATGTAACTGCCCCGCGATAGAATACCCCGGATGCACAAAAACCGCCGACTACACTCGGGGTTGATTATTGTAGGGTCGCGAATTCTCCGTTTGCGGTGACATCGACATGAAACTCTGCCTCTCCCGCGTGCTCGTCATACTCGTTATGGCATCGACGGCTTGCCCCGCCTTCGCGTTTGACCCATTTCAGCGGTTTCGCCGCGATCCGTCGAAGAAAGAAGACGAGAAAAAGGACGAGAAGCCGAAGCCGCTGTTCGAAGTGGAAACGGTCAAGAACCTCGCCTATCGCACCGACAAGGACGCGGACCCGGTCAAGCACAAGCTCGACCTTTACGTGCCCAAGGGCGTCAAGGGTTACCCGGTGTTGTTTTTCGTTCATGGCGGAGCGTGGAAGAGCGGCAATAAGGACCTTTACGTCAAGCTGGGCGAAGCGTTCGCGGGCGACGGCATCGGCACGGTCATCATCAACTATCGCCTGTCGCCGAAAGTGCAGCATCCGGCCCATATCGAGGATGTGGCCAGCGCGTATGCCTGGGTCTGCGCGAACATCGAGAAATACGGCGGCCGCAAGGATCGCATTTTCGCTTGCGGCCATTCCGCGGGCGGCCATCTGGTCGCTCTGCTCGCCACGGACGAAAAGTACCTGAAGAAGGAAGGCCGCTCGTTCACCGACATTCGCGGCGTCATTCCCATTAGCGGCGTGCACGAGCTTCAGGCCGTCACGCCGCTGTTTTCCAGCGTCTTTAGTCTCGACCGCG
>JBGQCZ010000764.1:0-3065 GCA_041495645.1 Gemmataceae bacterium
CGCGGCCATCATGAGAAAACCGAACATCACGCAATAGGCGATCGGAGAGAGGAAGAATGTCGTGAACTCGCGTTTCGTCATGACGACCAGTTTGTTTTCGGACCAGACACCCAGTGAAATGACGGCCGAGATCATTCCGACGATGATTAGCACCATTCCGGTCGGGAACAAGAACTGTTTGGGCGTCGAAGCCGCCCAGCCGGCGTTGATCAGAATGTTCGGCGCGAAGTAGCGTGCGGCACCGAGGGCCAGCAGCAGGATGCCCGCGACCGCACCGATTCGGCCCCAACTTTGGATCGACTTGTGCGAGGCGGTCGGCGTTGAGCCGTCCTGTGGCTTGCCGAGTATCAAAATGGCCGCCAATGAAATCAGGAACAGCAGCAGCCCCGCGACCATCGCAATCAAGTGTTCGTTGTTTTTCGGCACTTCGCGCCAGTCGTGCAATGCACTCGGTATTGCGGAAATCAGAATCGATGCGCCAATCGCCAGCGCACCGACGGCTCCCAGCGCCATCGCCGCGTAGCGGGCCAGATCGTCCATTGAGCCGGCACAACCGAGGAACAGCAACGTAATCAGCAGGCCGATTCCCATGGCCGGGACCCAGCGTGCCGAAAACCAAATCGGATCGACCGTGCTGCCCATGGCACTGGCGACCGATTGGCCGAGCGCTGCCAGCACACCGAACGTCACCAGCAGCAAGCCGAGTCCACCAAGGCTGTACAGAGCGCCGGCGCGGAGTGCGGGGTCGGTCTCACGCCGGCCGTAGAGTGCGGCCATGAACACGCCCGGAATGGCTGGAACCAAGCCGATGGACCAACTCTTGCCCTTGAACGCCAGGTAGATTCCCCAAACCGCGCTGCCCAACACCAGCAACCCGCCCGCCATGCCCAGCACGCGACGCAAGAATTCATCGGTTTCCGCGGCGAGGTGAATAAACGCCATCGTGAGGCCGATGAGAGTCACGATCCAGCCGAACGGTTCACCGAACAGTCGCGGCGTTTCGAACGAACGATTGGCGATGACGAAGGCACAGCCGACACAAACCATGCACCACCCGACGATGCCGACGATGCGCGTAACGGTCGGCTCCTCGCCGCGCACCCGCGATGGGGCGGTCTCCGCCAGACTCGGCCGGTTGGCTGTCATTTTCTTGGTCGCTCCTCGGGATCAGAAGTCAAGAGGTCAGAGGTCAGAGGTCAGAAGTCAGCACTCCGCGTTTTGGAGGAACGGGTCTGGGTTTTGAATCATGGCACCAAGCATTCGGCCGACTTCAGAGCACAAAGACGTCAATTCCATGTGTTCTTCGGGCGTTATGTATCCAGCGTCGAGAGCAAAATCGAGCGAACTATCAGTTTCGCTGTTCTCGCCATCGCTGTCCGTCAGTTTGGAAACAAAGTGGGCTCGATATCGGCGTTTGGCCCATGCCTTACGAAGGTTGAGACAAACCGAGCGCGACGAACGTCGGATTTGACTCGTGAGAGCATAGTCTTCAACGCGCGGAAACCGGCAACTAGCAATTCGAACCCGTTGAGCCAATAAGAACCCTTTTTGGTAGACGGTCAAGTCCTTGGCGGAACGAATTATCATACTCGTCACCTGACTTCTGACCTCTGACTTCTGACCTCTGACTTCTGACCTCTGACCTCTCTTGACTGACCTCTGACCTCTGACGTCTGACTAAAGTTCGCCGTCTGCCTTACGGACGAGGTTCGTGAAGTACTCGTCGAGTTTGCGCTTGCGCAGGTCCAGCCGGCGCAATACCCAACCGCTCTTGGCCACTTTCTGGAATATCGCTTCGCGAGGGTCGTGCTTCTCGTGAAAACGGACCTCGAAGCTGTGCCAGCCGTCTTCTGAGCCGGCGGACGTAACTTTGTCCACGCCGTCAATCGCCTTGAGCGCTGCCGAGACCTGGTCTGCGGGTGCCTTCACTTCTACCGCGATCAAATGCGCGTCTTCGCCGATCAATTCACCTAATTTGCCGTCGGCCAGCACTTTGCCTTTGTGGATCACGATCACGCGACTGCACACCTTTTCCACTTCCGACAGAATGTGCGTGGAAAACATGATCGTGTGATGTTCGGAGAGGGCTTTGATCGTTTGCAATGTCTCGTCGATTTGCAGCGGGTCGAGGCCGGAGGTCGGTTCGTCCATGATGATGATCGGCGGATTGTGCGTGAGCGTGTCGGCCAGGCCGACGCGCTGGCGGTAACCGCGGGAGAGGGTGCCGACCAGGCGGCGGCGCACTTCGCGCACCCGGCATCGCTCCATGGCCTCCGCGACTCGCGTCGGCCGGATCGAACGCTCCACTCCCTTAAGCTTGGCCCGGTAATCGAGGTATTCTTCGACGCGCATCTCCGGATACATCGGCACGTTTTCAGGCAGGTAGCCGATGTTTTGCCGCACCTCCATCGCCTGCGTCATCACGTCGTAACCGGCGACGCGGGCAATGCCGCTGGTGGCGGGGAGATAGGTCGTGAGAATGCGGAGGGTGGTCGACTTGCCGGCGCCGTTGCGGCCGAGAAAGCCGACGATTTCGCCTTGCGAGACTTTGAACGAGACATTTTCGACGGCCATCACCGGGCCGTAGTCCTTGCTGAGACGCTCAACCTGGATCATGGGCCAAATCCCGAATCGGCGATGCGTTGGGAACCACGGGAACAAGCCCCGTGTTGGGCACCACGGGGACAAGCCCCGTGGCTCGCAAGAACAAATGGCGAGCCACGGGGCTTGTCCCCGTGGGTTACACGTGCAGGTACTAGGATATTACGACTCGGCAGGGTGACAAGTTCAAGCGCAAACCCGCCCGTTACGTAACGCGGACACTCTTGTCCGCACAGAATCCGCGCGGACAAGAGTGTCCGCGTTACGTGGCTGGTCCCTGCCTCAATCGCGACATGGCCTCCTGCGCATCGTAGTACTTCGGGTGCTCGGTGTAACCCGTGACCTGCTCGTAGAACTTGAACGCTTTCTTGAGGTCGCCCAGTGCTTCGTGCGCCTGGCCGAGTTTGAACAACGTGTCGGCCCCGCTTTTGGCGCTGTCGCGAAACTCCAAGTAACACGGCACG
>JBGQCZ010000765.1:0-3059 GCA_041495645.1 Gemmataceae bacterium
GCGCCGGCCCATGTGCGACGCTCCGCCCAGCCCCGTCTCCCAGTCGCCGCCGCCCCAGTCCATCGTCGCATTCAATAGCGCCGGCTCCTTCTCCAGCAATTTCTTCGTCATGGCCAGGTCGGAGTGAGCAAAGATGACGAAATCCTGAACCAGCAGCCGATTGATTTGCGGCTTCTTCCACGACGGCTTGAACGTCGGGGCCGCATAATCGCGCTCAAATGCCGCCTCGGTCGATTCGCCAGCCGCCTTCGGCTTTTCGTCGGCTAAGACGGTGGAGGAAAGCACAAGCCCCGCCGAAGCGGCGGCGAACGAGCGGCGGGAAAGCGAATCGGACATGGGAACTCCTCCGCGGGATTTGCCGGGACTGAACAGGATCGTTGTACGGGATCGCGACGGCTGTGGTCGCGCCCATTAGAAGGCGGTCGCATTCGCGGCCGGCATCGGCTATTGCTTCGGTATGTGAACTAATATATACTATTAAGTCGAGTCCTTTTGGCCCACCATTTCCTGTGCGCGCATTTCGGAGGTTTCGATCATGTTCAAGTTATTTCAAGTCTTGAGCGGCGAGCCTCGCGGCGGCGCGTTCGGGGCGAATGTCACAAATGTAACTATTTTATTTCGAGCAGGTCGCGCGCAGAGCATCATCTGGTGCGATAAGGAGTTACGATCTGTTTGGGGCCGGGCGGATTTCGGAGAATGTTGCAAAAAGTTACATTCGTTAGGGCAGGTCGGTGGCGCCCATGAGGAAGCGGTCACATTCGCGGGCGGCGCCGCGGCCTTCGTTGATGGCCCAGACGACGAGGCTCTGCCCGCGGCGGGCGTCGCCGGCCGCGAAGACCTTCGCATTGCTGGTCTGAAACTTGCCGTACTCGGCCTTCGCGGCCATGCCGTGCATGTCTTTCGCGCGTTCGACGCCGAGTTGATCCAAAACCCGCGATTCCGGCCCGGCGAATCCGAGGGCGAACAGCACAAGTTGGGCCGGGATCAACTTCTCCGTGCCGGGTTTGTTTCGCGGAACGCTGCGGCCGTTGTCTTTGACCCATTCGACTTCGATCGTTTCGACGCCCGCGATCTGGCCGGCATTGCCAATGAATTTGGTGGTCTGAACGGCGTAGCGTCGCGGGTCGGCGCCCCACATCGCCGCACCTTCCTCCTGGCCGTAGTCGAGCTTGTAGACCTTCGGCCATTGCGGCCAGGGATTATCGGCGGCCCGCTCCAACGGAGGCTTCGGAATGATCTCCAACTGCACCAGACTCCGGCAACCATGCCGCAACGCCGTGCCGACGCAATCCGTGCCAGTGTCACCACCGCCGAGGACGACGACATCTTTGCCCATGGCGGAGATGTACTTCCCGTCCGCGAGATTGCTGTCGAGCAGGCTCTTGGTGTTGGCGTGCAGGAACTCCATGGCGAAATGGATGCCCTTGAGTTCGCGGCCGGCGGTCTTGGCAAAGAAGTCCTTCGGCACGGTGGAACCCGTGCACACGACCACGGCGTGGAAGTCGTCGAGCAATTGCGAGCCGGGCACGTCCTTGCCAACTTCGCAATTCGTTTTGAACGTGACGCCTTCTTCGCCGAGGAGCTTGACGCGCCGCTCGACCACGTGCTTCTTGTCGAGCTTCATGTTGGGGATGCCGTACATGAGCAAACCGCCGACGCGATCGGCCCGCTCGAAGACAGTCACCCAATGCCCGGCCCGGTTCAACTGGGCCGCACACGCCAACCCGGCCGGACCGGAGCCGATGACCGCGACCTTCTTCTTGGTGCGCATTCGCGGCGGTTCGGGTTTGACCCAGCCCTCCGCGAAGGCTTTGTCGATGATCGCGCATTCGATGGTCTTGATGGCGACGGGCGGTTCGCTTATGCCGAGCACGCACGAGCCTTCGCACGGCGCGGGACAGACTCGGCCGGTGAACTCGGGAAAATTGTTGGTCTTGTGCAGCCGTTCGAGCGCTTCGTGCCAAAGCCCGCGATACACCAGGTCGTTCCACTCCGGGATGAGGTTGTTGACCGGGCAGCCCGAGGCCATGCCGGCGATGACATTGCCGGTATGGCAAAACGGCACGCCGCAATCCATGCAGCGAGCGCCCTGGTTTTTCAGGAGATCTTCACCGCCGTGCCCGTGGAACTCGTCCCAATTGCGGACGCGCTCGGCTGGCGCAGCCGCCAGCGGCAACTCGCGCGGATACTCCAGGAAGCCCGTGACCTTCCCCATCAACAACTACCTCGGTTCAGCCAACGAATTTGTCGTCTTGGTCTTCCGGCAGGATTTCCTGGGCAACAAGTTCTTTCCAAGCCGCGAGCACTTCAGGACTCGCGGCAGACGCGTGCAGACGTTCGGCCACGGGCCCTTTCAGCGTCTTGAGCTCCGGAAAGGTGAGCAACAGTCTGAACAAGTCCGCCTGGTCGATAAGCCCTTTTGGCTTGTGCTTGCGTTGGCTCATGCTCGTTACTTTGTTGGCAATCAGTTCTGGAGGTGTTACCACGAGCACCTTTCTCACACGATTGGCCGGCGGCAGTTCTTTGACAGGACGGATATCGATGAGATGCCGGTTCTTAGGCTTCTGCACCTGGTAAATCCGGTAACCAAGACCCTCCCGAACGTTCCTCACCCTCACAGCGATATGAAACTTTTTGTTGAGATACGTGCAAAGTTCCTCGGCCAACTCGACGGCTTGGGTCGACGCGATGTCCACGTCCTGAGTCATGCGTGGCTCGCTGACATAGGCATTGACCGCTTGGGCGCCATAAAGGACGGCATCGTCCCGGCCGCGCAAGAATTCAAGCACGGCGTCGTGAATCGTGGCCAGCGGCAAAGATTCGCCCATCGCGAACTCCCGAAACGTCAGTGCGCCGTCGCCGAACATGAACGATTCTCCGGAGTGAACCTCTCAATGCTATCCGCAATGATAACAGACTCACTTCCCGCTCGCTCGCGTTGCTACCGCTGCTGGATGCGGACCCGCGGCGACGAGTTTTTTCTTTCGGGGATCCACAATCGCTCCAAATCCTTCCAAGGTTCGCGACCCCAACAGACTCAGGTCACCCGGTTGGCCGAA
>JBGQCZ010000766.1:0-3053 GCA_041495645.1 Gemmataceae bacterium
AGCTGGATGCCGAATTCCAGGTTCTCGTCGGTGGCCGGCATGGTTTCGAAGTAATTGGTGCGGTCGACATTGGTGGTGCCGTTGAAATTAGCGCCGTGATCGCGCAGGGCCTTGGGGACATCGGGAAAAGTGGGCGTGCCTTTGAAGACCATGTGTTCCAGCAGATGCGCCATGCCCGATTCGCCGTAGCCTTCGTGCCGCGAGCCGACCAGCACGGTCAAATTGACCGTAATTGCGGGCCGCGAAGCCTCCGGGAATAGCAATACTCTGGCTCCGTTGGCGAGCCGATAGTCGGTTACGCCTTCGACGGTGGCAATTTTCTTCGGGCCTTCATCCGCGCGAACCAACGACGCGCAGGCGAAAATGGCAATCAGCGGGATCATTCGTCGCATGACAACCTCGGGAGAAAGACGGCGCGAGTACTGAGAACTTCTCGAATGGGCGCATTCTAGGGGTGCGATTCCGAGCTGCCAGCGATGCACGGCGGAATGCCAAATGAATTCGGCCCGTGCTTGACTCGTCAATGATTTGGGAAGATAATCCGTGTTCCCCGGCCAACTCGGGCGCCAGTTGCCTATGATAATGGCAACTCCCGCCAAGCAGGATTGAATCAGCGTTACTAACCACCAAGGAGAAGACGAATGAAATCGGTTGCATGGGCAAGTTTTGGCTTGTTGTTCGTATTGGCCGGCGCTGCCCGAGCCGAGACGAAAGTGGAAATCAAGAACGTTCACCTCTGCTGCGGGCAATGCGTCAAAGCCGTCGGCGAAATCCTCAAGGGGGTCGACGGGGTCAAGGGCGCATGCGACCAAAAAGGCAGGAAGGTAACCATCACGGCCAAGGACGACGAAACCGCCCAGAAGGCCGTTGACGCCCTGGCCGCGGGCGGATTCCACGGCGACACCGGCAACAAGGATATTGCCGTGAAGGACGACAGCGGCGTCACCGCCGGGAAAGTGAAGAGCCTGACGCTGACCGGCGTTCACAATTGCTGCGGCCAGTGCAATGGCATCATCAAGAAAGCGCTCAAAGGCGTTGACGGCGTGAAGGCTGACACCGCCAAGGCCAAAGAAGATTCCTTCGAAGTGACGGGCGATTTCGACGCCGCCGAAGTCGTTAAGGCCATGAACGCCGCCGGATTCCACGTTAAAGTCAAGAAGTGAGTTCGAGCGGATCAACAAAATCGCGTTGCCAGCAGTATCGGCGGCTGGCAACGCGATGCCGTTTTTACTCTGACGTGCCGTTCTTGTTCAATTTGAAACTGACCGATCCGCTGGTGGGAACCTTGATCGATATCGGAGTCTTATCAAATCGGGTATAGTTCGGGTGCAGCAGTGAATTGCGGCTGCCGGCTTTCTTTTCGTCGGCTTGCCGTGCTTTTTCCATCGCCGCCGCCGCTCGCTTGCGCGCGTCCTCGTTCGTATCGACGGTCAACTTGTTGAGATCAATGGCGTCGTCTTCGATCAACGAAAAGGTGACCTTGTACTCGCCGCGATAAGCGCCGTCGCCTGGCTTGATGCTCATGACGCTGAACTTGCCGGATTCATCGGTCGTGGCTTGGGCCGGGCGGCCGGCGCCGTCTATGGGCGTGAGAATCACCCGGGCATTCGGAAGCCGATTGCCTTCGAGAGTCACGACTCCCGAGACGGACGATGTCGGACCGCAGCCGCTTACAAACGTCATGGTCCAAAACGCGAACACGCCCAAGAGCGCACAGGACACAAGTCTCTTCTCTTTGGCGCGCATCCCGAATCCGCCTTGAAAGATGGAAGTCAGGCCGGGCCGGTCGGCCTGACCGGCCCGGCCCGAATTGTCTTGGTGAATCAATAGTCCTTTATCAGATTGCCATCGTGACGGCAGCCGAGAAGTTGATACGCCTTATAGTCGATCGACTGCTTCAGGAAGTGGACCGATCCATCGGCAAAAGCAAAGTTTGCTCCGCCGGAGTGTTTCGACTTGAAACCAAACGACACGGTGTAGTCGTACGGGTTCAGGTGCGTATCCAGATTGATCGGCACGATCGTCGAGCAGTGGGTGTTGCCGCCCTGGGACCGGAACCAGCCATAATAACCGGAACCGCCCAGAATCCACCCATGCTCATCAGCCAGTGTCTCCCCAAGAAGAATCGTTTGAGACAGTCCGTCGGAAATACCCGCGAAATTGACTTTGCCCCCGGTCGGGCTGAAGCAGCCGCGGATTTTTGACGAATCGATGGCGAATCCACAGAAGGACGAAGCGGTGTAGCCCCAGTCACCCAACCCGTTATTGATCGGATCGCAAAACTGGTTGTACGGTCCGCCGCCCAAACACGCGGGACCGATCGAGGCCACATAGTTCGAAATCGGTTCCTTGAGGCGAGTGCCGTCGCTCGGGCACCGGCCGTACGGCAACTGCACCGGAAGAATCCCCATGTCCACCGCACTTTGCATGGAACTGTTTTTCGGGTCGGCTGGATTGGCCACGTTGAAATAATCCAGGTACGGAATCCGACTCTCCAGGTTTTGCTGTTCCATGAAGGGCAGCGTCCGCACCAGCCACGATCCCTTGTCGTAGTGACAGTCCCAGGGATTGGTGAATTTCTCGTCAAAGAAATTCCCGCCCTGCGGAAGGATCCCGTACGTGTCGTGGTAGTTGTGACAGGCCAGTGCCAGTTGCTTCAAGTGGTTGCTGCATTTCATGCGGTTGGCGGCTTCGCGAATCTTCTGCACCGCCGGAAGCAGCAGCCCGATCAAAATCGCGATAATCGCGATCACAACCAGCAACTCGATCAGCGTAAAGCCTCGTGGCCGCTGCACGCGATCGCGGAGTTGTGGCATCGAAGCACCTCCTCGGAGACAGAACGAATGACCTTGGAAAAAAGACGAATCCGGATGTGAAGGCGCACCCTCGGCATCCAAAATCTCCTCTACCTTACCCGGCACGCGACGTGATTGCAACTGGCAATGGCTGAAAAACAGGATCGCTGAACGCAAGCCCTTTCTGGCGAGCCAAGGGGCTTGTCCCCTTGGCACATCATGCCACGAATAGATTCATGGTTTTCTTGGGAACCCGTG
>JBGQCZ010000767.1:0-3039 GCA_041495645.1 Gemmataceae bacterium
ATCACCATCGAAGACCGGAAGACCAAGCCGATCTATGTGATGGGCATGGTCAACAAGCCCGGCGAGTACCCGATGCCGGTGGACCGTGACATGCGCGTACTCGAGGCGATCGGTTTGGCTGGAGGAGTGGACCGCGCCAGTTTGCCGGACAAAGCCCTGGTCGTTCGTCAGCGACCTGACGGGGGCGGAATTGTGGCGATACGGATCGACCTGGACAAAGCCAAAAAAAGCAATTCGGAGAACATTCGCCTGATGCAAGGAGACACGGTAAGTGTGGAAGAGACGCCGGCGTCGTTCACCCGCGGGTTGCTGCGCAATGCGGTCCGGTTCGGCATCGGCGCCAACATGACTTCCAATCTTGGGTTCGGCGTTCCTTGACCACAAACGAGAGCCACGGATGGACCAGGAATTTCACACGGATGAAAGCAATCAGGGCGATTCGCTGGGGGCCTCAACGGCGGCCATCCTCAAACAGGCTCTACTGATTGTTCGCCGCCGCAAGGGGCTCCTGCTCGCCGGCGTCGGCCTGGCATTCTTGCTGGGAACGATCTATTACCTGTCGCGCGACTCCGTCTACGAGACGCGGGCCAGCATTTTGGTCCATCCGCTGGGAGACGCGCTCTCCGGACGGAACGATGAGCGCGCGAACTTCATGCCGACTCATATCCGCCTGGTCACCGGCAAGGCCGTTGTGGAGCGGGCGATCGAACGACTGAAGATGAACCACCCGGAACTGCCCCAATGGCCGATCGCGGATGTGTTGGCCGACTCCGTGAAAGCCACCTCTCAAAAAGACACCGAGATTCTCGAAATCGCCTACCGCACGAAAGACAAGAGCAGCGCCGTTCCCGTTCTGGAAGCAATCGTCGGCTCCTATCTGGATTTCGTCAATGAAACGCATCGGAGCACCTCGCGGGACATTCTTCAAATCCTGACGCAGCAAAAGGACGAACTGGACCGCCAACTTCGCGCCAAGGAAAAGGAACTGCTGAAGCTGCAGGAAAGCGGCGACGTACTGTCCTCGGAAGACGACAAGAACAATGTGGCCTTGGCCCGATTTTCATCGATCAACAATGCCTTCACCCAGGCTTCGATGCGACGATTGGAGCTGGAGGCACACTATCAGGCCTTGAAAAAAGCCATCGCTCGCGGCGAGTCGATCGATGCGTACTTGATCCGCGATCTGGATCGGATCGGCCGCGAAAATGTGGCCCAGTGCCTCGGTCTTCGCCTGGATTCCGAAAACTACGAGTTCCACCAAAATGCCGAACGCCGGGCCATCGCCAACGATCAATTGGAGCTGCAGCAGCTGAGCACTGTTCTCGGTCCCAACCATCCCAGGGTTTTGATGCTTCAGGAGCGCGTCCGCCTGGCCGGCCAAACGGTGAAGAGCGAGCGACTGACGCCGGAACAGAAGGCGACGAACCTGCAAGCCTTGCAGAACCTGGCCCTGTTACTGCTGGAGAGCGACATCAAAGAGGCGAAGATCGTTGAAACCGATCTCAAGAATCAGTGCCAGATCGAAAAGGCGGCGGCCGTCGAGTTCAGCGCCAAGCGGGCCCCGTACGTGGCGCTGGAAATGGAATTGAAACGCCTGCGCGGTTTCTACGACACTTTGAATCTGCGCATCCGGCAAGTGGACCTGGGAGGCGATGCGGGCGCTATCTCCACTCAAGTGATCGAGCCCGCGCAAGAGCCGATGTCGCCCGTCGAACCGAACTGGAAGAAGGTCGCTTTGGTCTGCTCGCTCATGGGTTTGCTCTTCGGCCTGTCCCTTTGCTACATGTTCGAGTGGTGGGATACGAGCTACCGGGGACCGGAAGATATCGCTCAGCACCTGGGCTTGGCGGTGTTCGGTCACGTGCCCCGCATGACGCAACAGCAAGAAGGAAAGATCTTCGAGCTGGTGATGGAGGGGGCCCCGCAATCCGCGGCCGCGGAAGCCTTCCGGACGGTGCGCACCGCGCTCATGCTCAGCGACTCTCCGCCAAAGAAGTTCACCATTACCAGTCCCGAGCCGGGGGACGGCAAGACTCTGGTTTTGACCAATCTGGCGGTCGCCTTCGCCAAGTCGGGCCTGCGCGTGTTGCTGATCGACGGGGACCTGCGCCGGCCGCGCCTGCGGGAAATCTTCCAACTCCCGCGCACGCCCGGTCTGTCGGAGTTACTGCAACAGGTCCAAACCAGCGAGACCGATTTGGAGAGGACCATTCAAAAAACTCAGGTGGCCAATCTCGACCTGCTTCCGAGCGGCGTGAACCCGCCAAATCCGACCGAGTTGATGACCAGCGATCGTTTTGGCAAGATCGTCGCCTGGGCGGAAAAACATTACGATCGCATCCTGTGCGATACGCCGCCCATCCTGGCTGTTTCAGATTGCGCTCTCATCGGCCGCCAACTCGACGGGGCTCTTCTGTTGATTCGCGCCGACAAGAATGACCGGCTCATGGCCGCTCGCGCTCGCAACGCCCTCCGCGCCATGAACTGCAACGTCTTGGGCGTGATTGTCAACAGCCTGGTCTCCGGCGACGCTTACGGCTACGCTTATTACCGCAAGTCGTCCCGTTATTCGTCGTATTACCAACAGGACGCGGAAACCCCTCCCGAAACCGCCGCTCCCACGGCATCCGATCATCCTCCAATCGATCTCGGCCTGAACGAAAAGGCGGCCTGACGAATTGGGGCAAAATGCGGAGTGAACCCGTGATGCTCGGCCTTCATCCGTGCGCGGGACGCACCACGTGACGGCATCGGCACGCCTCGGGAGCCGGGAAAATTTTATTTTCCTGGACATTTTCGGACATTTTCGGACACCCCCCCAACCAAAACCGAATTCATGATCGGTCACCCCCCCAACAGGATTTTTTTCCAGAAGTGCCATAAGGCGCCAATTGGCGACATCGGTCGAACCGCGTTGCTCAGTCACGCCGCCATTCGGCGCGCACAGTCACCGCAGAGACCATTCGTAGCCCTCCGGCGGCATGCTTGCCGCGACAAACCTGTGAGGCATCTCACCGTGCCAGCGAACCACTTGCACCC
>JBGQCZ010000768.1:0-3013 GCA_041495645.1 Gemmataceae bacterium
AACTTGGCCCCGGAGCGCTCAATGCGCACCAGCATTCCTTTGTGTGCCGGCAGACTTCCGCTCGCCATGGCACTGAGCGCGCCAAAGTACGCGTCGATCAAGATGCCGCTGGCGTGCGGGGCCATCGCTGATGCCAATTCGCATTTGGCGTCGACCATCTCGTCGAAAGACACCGGGTATTTTTTGTCGCCGCGGGCCTCTTGAATCAGGCTCATCATCGCGCTGTTTTGATCAGTCGCAACCATCGTCAACGTGCCGTTTGAATTGCTGATCCGCTGCAAACCGCGCAGTTTACCCGGGGAAAGTCCGAGTCCGAATAGACGGGTAACGGAAAGTTCGGCCTTTGTCTTGGTCGAGTAGCCTTCGGGAAGCTTTGGGGAAGCCATTTACCTCTCCTGATAGCAACGGATCTGCCTTCGTAGCCGATTTTATTGTTGAACGCTTTTCGGACAAGCAAATGGAAATTGGACTATCGAATGGCGCAACGAACAAGCCCCCGGCTTCTACAGTCCTGAGACGAGGGCTTCGTTCGTGGGAGATCGCGATCGACTATATGCCGGCAAGTGCCAAGTACAAACGGGCCAGGTGATGCCAGGCGTTTTCTTCAGGCAACATGCCGACCGCTTGAGTTAGAGCGACACGGGCGTCAGCCGGTTTATCGAGGAATAGAAATGCCATTCCGCGATTGAAACAAACCGGTGCGCTGTCGGGCATTTTGGCCCAAAGCGCGGCGGCCGCATCCACGTCGCCGCGATGCCAGGCAAGGGCGGCTTCCTCGTTCTCCAACGCGGCTTGCCAGCGGCCGCCCGCCTTCGCGCGAACCTCCGCGATCAACCGCTCGGCCGCCTGGAAACGGCCGGCCAGCCGATGCATGCCAATTGCGAGCAGCTTATCCGGAACCTGGCCCTTTGTGCCGGTTGCGTTTGACGAAACTTCTTGGTTCGCGGACCGCTTGGGCTGCAGTTCGGACCGCTGGCGAGAGCGGATCAAGGCTGGTAGGTCGCGAACAAGTTGCGGAAAATTGCCCGAAGCGAAGGTCACAGCTGCGATTGAATCCAGTCCGGCGACGAGGGTTGACCAGTCCGCTGGAGCAGTCACGCTCAAACAAGCCTTCTCCGTATCCAGCAATCGAAGGGCGGCCGTCGCTTCCTCCCATGCTGAGCGCGGTTCAACGAGCGGGAATGCGGCCGCTTCGTAAGGCTCAACTTCGTTTAGCGGCGTTTCGGAGATACCAGCCGCGCGAGCTTGCGCTTGTTGGGACAAGTATCGAGACATCAAGTCCGCAATTCTCGGCTGGGTCGATTTTGGCGGCGTGTCGGGAGCCATCTCCGACCTCCACGTTAATAATCCGTTCTGTTCAACGGCCGAATGCGCCAAAGAAGCAAACTTGCGCGAAGACATTCTAAGGGAAAACGATGGGGGCGGCTTGCGATCGGCTCGCAATGCCGCCCCAAGTGAAACTTGAGTAATTCAGTTTACATTCCCTCGGATTTCGGCGGCGCGGTCGGGGGCGCCGGTGGGGCAGGCGGCTGGGGAACATAGTTCAGCAGCTTGTTAACCCATTTGTCCCGTGCTTCCTGGGTCGTGAAATTCTTCATCACCCGCTCGCGAGGCAAAGCACCGAGGGCGAGGAAAGCGCCAACTTTCACTTCCAGGCTCTTTTCGTCGTCCAGCAACTTGATCAAGCCCGCGATCTGCGAGTCCGCAATGTGCGCCGCGCCGAAACGACGCAGGTGCTTGACCAACTCTTCAGCGGCCTGACGGCGAATGGCGACCGGTCGATTACCGGTGAGGATCACGTCGGCCAACGCTTGCTGCGCTTCTTTGTTTCCAAGCCGGCCGGTGGCCTCGATGGCTGCCGGGGCCAAATCGTCGGACCGAGTGGCCGCGATGATCTCCGTCGCCGCCGGGCGCACATCGAAGCCCTGAATGACACCAGTCGCCATTTGCCGCAATGCTTCGATCGCTCGTTTTTGATGATCTTTGCGTTCCGCTTCAGACAAAGGAGCGATCATCGGACCGGCGGTCTTCTGCAATTGCTTCAACGCGTCGCCGATGTCCTCGGGCAACGTCGGCTGTAGTATGACCTGGATGTTTTGGTAGGTTTCAACGATTCGAGCCAGGCGGGCTTCCAATTCGGGCATGGTGTTGCGTGCAATGGCCGTCCGGTCCTCTTTGACGTTTTCGTGTCCAATCCGGGTCACATAGTCTTCGTCGCCCTTATCATCCGGCCCGAATGTCTTTGGTGCGCGTGGAACCAGAGGCGGCGGTGCATCCACATTGCTCAGAATTATCCATGTGGGCAGTTCTCGGCTGATGCGAACGACTTTGTTCTTGGCTGCGCCAAAATCGCGATCGAGAGCGGTCAGCCGGGTGACAAGTTCATCCGGCTGCTTGACCAAGCCGTCCATTTCCAGCGTCAGAAGCGTCACCGGGTCACGAACGACTTTGACCTGCTGAAGACCTTCGGTTAGCTCTTGCAAGCGTGGCTCCAGGCCCGGCTCGTCTTTATCTGTGATCGTGACGCGAATCACCAACTTTGCCCGAATTGTCTGACGAATGGTCTGGCGTTCCTTCGCGAGCGTGGCGAGCCATTCATCCATGGCTGCCTGCTCGCGGTTTACGAGTTGATACGCATCATACTTCAGCGTGAGTCGCAGCGGCATCTTGTTCAGATCGATGGTGAGCTTCTTGTTTCCGCGAAGGTCGGCGCCGAATTGACGTTCGATCAATCCCAGTCGGACCTCCATTTCAGGCAGGCGGAATTTGCTCACGTCCTCGGACATCGTGACGAACAACGGCAGGCGGCCATAGCGGTAGTCGCCCCGGACCTGAGCGAGAAACTCTGGCAACTGCGGATAGGGGAGTTCGTGATTGATCCACAGCACGTCAATATCGCTCGCTTCGTTCAATCGTCGCAAGGTGTCGCGACCGGTTCGGGTAACGACCGGATCGAAGCCGGCTTGTCGAATCGTGTCGGAGAACAGTTCAGCGCGGCCCTGATCGGGATCCG
>JBGQCZ010000769.1:0-3002 GCA_041495645.1 Gemmataceae bacterium
AGCCGATCCACGAGCGCCTGTACGACGCGCGGATCGTCGGGATGAAGGTCACCCAGGGCGATGGCCGCGACCTGGCGTACATGCGAATCCACATCCGCGAGAACGGCCACGAGCGCTTCGAAGGCCGCGGCGGCGGCGGGACCCATTTTGCCCAACAACGACGCTGCCTGCCAGCGCACTTCCGGCTCCGGCGCTGCCAGTAGGTTTTTGAGCACGGGAATCGACGCGGTCCCCCCTTCCGTTAGTCGCTTGGGAAATTGCACCTGAGCCGCCGGCTCCTGACTGAGAAGCCTTTGGCCCCACCACGACGCCGGCCGATCCTGGTAGAACGGCTCGCCATTGATCCATCCCCGCACCGACCGCGTCGGTTCGAACCAGGCGCCGGCCGCCGCCGCGACGACCAGGACAACCAATACGACGGCGAATTTCTTCATGATCATTCCAGTCGCTTTGGTAACTCGGCCCCGTTTCCGCTGTCGATCTCGGACAACGTGCGCATTTCACGTAGATTAAGAATCCGTAATGGTCAGTCGATTAGAGCATAAAGTCGGGCCACATGACCAGACGGAATTTCTAGCTCCGCTCCGAAATAAATCTGCCGCCGGCCGTCTTCGCGTCGAGTTACCACCGGCGAGGAGTACAACTTGGTCTTCGCGCGGGCATGGGCGCCGACATCGAACGTCCAGACAACCTTGCCGTCGGCGGCATCAAGGCATGCGAGTTTGCCGCCGCTTGCGGTCACGTAGAGCCTTCCGCCGGCCAGCGCCGGCGTAGTGACAAGCGCGCTACCCAACTGAGTTTGCCAAATGATTCTGCCGTCGAGTCGATCGAGGGCATAACAGAATCCATCGCGGCAGGCGGCAAAAAAGTGCTTTCCATCGGTCGCCGATTTGGCCATGACCGCATCCGGCAAATCTCGCCTCCACAGGATTTTCCCGCTCGTCGCGTGCAAGCACAACACAGCGCCGGCGGGCTTTTCAATGCTCCGTTCAAGCCGGCCTTCGCCAAGTCCAAAGCACACACGATCGTCATCCACTGTGGGCGATCCCCAGGCCGGCAATTCGACGGGAATTCGCCAATGTTCACGGCCGCTTTCCAAGTCCACGCAAAGCACCGCCATCTCTTTCAAGCGCCGGCTGAATCCGCTTCCGGCGTAGACTCGGTCGCCGTGCACCACGGGCGTGCTGTCGATGTGCACCGGACGAGCGAGTTGCCATAGTCGCTTGCCGGTTTCGGCGTTGACGGCGTAAAGCCCATCATCGCCCGCGCCAAATACGACGCGATCGCCGGAAATGCAAGGTGTCGATTCGATGTGGCTGTTGGTCGGAAATATCCAGCGTTTGTGCCCGTCGCGCCGGTCCAGGCAATACAGCTTGCTGGCGAAATTCCTATGCATCCCTTCGCCGATAAAAATGCTGTTCTCATTGACTCGAGGCGACGAATACATGTGCACCATGTTGCCTTCGTCGTCAAAAATCCAAATCGGTTTGCCGGTGGATCGATTCAGCGCGTGCACCGCGCCTTGCGGTGAGAGGCCGGCATCTCGAATCGCGCCGATGTAGACCACGTCGCCGTTCACGCACGGAGTCGACATGATCGCGCCGGCGCGCGGGGCTTCAAAAACCCAAAGCACGTCCGGACCGGGCGGTTTCTCGATCACTCGTTCCCGATGGTTGGAGCGCAGCCGGATCGCAGCGGCCAAAAGCGCCGCCCCGATTAACGCAATTACGATGAGATTCAAGATCCGCCGCGGCATGATCTACTCATTGGAAACAAGGATCAATTCCTCCAGCTGCAACGTCTCCGAATTTTAACGCCATTGTTCATTCCGGTTGTCGAAACACTTGAAATGCGTTCGATCCCGCCTTATAGTGTGGTGAAGAATGGGTTGAAGTGGGCAGCAGTGGGAAGCAGCGGCCCGGGACATCCGTGAGGACCGCCATGCTGCTTACCGGCACCCACCCGCGAACCCTTGACGACAAAAAGCGCTTGGCGTTGCCCAAGCGCGTCCGCGAGCTGCTTGGCGAACCCGCCACGCTGTTCGTAACGCCCGGACCCGACCAAACCCTTTGGCTCTATACGGAAGGCGAGCTGCAGCGGTTGGCCGAGAAACTCGATGCGGCGCCCGCCACAGACTCCGAGGCCCGCGTCTTCCGCCGGCTCTATTTCGCCCAGACCGAATCGGTCGACCTCGATAAGGCGGGGCGAATTCTGGTGCCCGAGCGGTTGATGCAGTTCGCGAGTCTCGAACACGAAGTGGTCGTGCTGGGTGTTCGGGACCACTTGGAGCTCTGGCCGGCGGCTCGTTGGCAGCAGTACGTGGAGCAAAACGCCTCCCGATTTGACGTCGTTGCGGAGAATGCCTTCCGGAAGTAGCGAAACACCGAGGGGTTGCCCTGTGCACCTATGGGGCCCGCCAGCGTGAGCAGACGCGGCCGGCTGGATGCGAGAGGACCTCCCAGCCCGCTTTCATTCCACAGCCCCTCGTATTCTCCTAGTGCTGAGTCAAGATTCAATTGACGGGTTCGTAGTGACCCGCTTTAGCGGGTCGTCGAGCCGAGAAACCCGCTAAAGCGGGTTACTACGAACCCGAAAATCAAAGCGTGACAAAGCACTAGGCATCATCGTTTTCCTCACCCCTGGAACGAACAATTCCAAAGTCTATTTTCAGCCGAAATGGCCATTTTTTAAGTGGGTTTTTGAAGTGAACTTGTGTTCAGTACTTGTTTTTTTTGTTCTCTGTGTTCCCGTGTTCGTGGGGAACAACGGCATGTTGCGGGAAGCAAAATCCCTGAACGCCGAGAACTTCTGAGGTTGTGGTCATTTGTACAGTAAGCCTATAATGGCAGCAGCCTCGACAGCGGGAGGGGCACTTCAAGGGCTGGCTTCGCACGCACCCTTTTTTCCGAGCCAGTTCTCCCTCCCGTCATTAGGAGGGGAGTGAACCCCCCACCCTCCTTGCGTTTTTCTGTTGGCCGTTCTTTGACATCTTGACTGAGTAC
>JBGQCZ010000770.1:0-2998 GCA_041495645.1 Gemmataceae bacterium
ATAGTAAACATGGGGCGCAATCAATCGGCGCGCAAAGGGCCGTATCTTGCCCGCGATTTGTCGGGTTTCGAACGAGAATGCTGCTCGTTTGACCAAATCAGCGCCAATTTCGCGCGCAGCAGTTTGCCCGGATTCCTCTCTTGACAGCATTTCGGCCACGGTTATAGTCCCGCCCTCTTGAACCGGTCCAAATGGGGGATTCGGCCAGCTCGGCGCGGGGGCGTCGGGATGGGCGAAAGGGCAGGTTCGCACGGATCGCATTCGATCAATGCCGGATTCCAGCACGACGATCGCCGAACTCAAGGAAGCGGTGCGCCGGTTCGCGGCGGAACGCGCCTGGGAGCCGTTCCACTGTCCGAAAAACCTGTCGATGGCACTGGGCTGCGAGGTCGGCGAGTTGATGGAGATCTATCGTTGGGTGGAATGCGAGGAATCGCGGCACGTGGTCGATGACGCGGCCAAGCGACTGATGGTAGCGGACGAACTCGCCGACGTAGCCTGCTTGCTCTTTAACTTGAGCCTCAGCACGAAAATAGACCTGAGCGATGCAATTCGCGACAAGATGGTCCGCAATGGGATCAAGTATCCCGCGCCAACCGCGGCGGGAAAGCCCTGAGAAAAATAAGCTCGGGGGTCAGGGGGAACACAGTGCGCCGATATTTGCTCGCCGCGATGGTGCTGCAGATCGCGCTCTCGGCCTCGTTGGGGCAATCTTTGCCGCCCCTTGATCGGCCAAGCGCTCCGGTAGCGCCGGGTGATCTGCCGCTGCTCGGTCCGACGTCCAATCAGACTCCTGAACTCCCGCTCAAAAACTCCGAGCCGCCGAATGCAATTCCCGCGGCAGCGGTTCGGACGCCGCAACTGCTGGGCACTCCGTCGCCCAATGCGCTGCCGATTCTCTCGAATTCCGTGTCGCCGGCGGTCACCGTGGAAATGATCGGCCCGGAAACGGCCAACGTCGGCCGCCCCGCGATGTTCGAATTGGTGGTTCGCAATCACGGCAAATCGCCCGTCTATCAGCTACGACTGGAGCAAGAACTTTCGCCCGGAATGCGCTTTCTCGGCGCCGAACCGCAGGCCGATCTCCCGGGCGACCGATTGATCTGGAACCTGGGGATTCTGGACGCAAGCTCCGAAAAGCGGGTCAAATTCAGCCTGCAGTCTTCGTCCGAAGGCGAAATGCATTCCAAGGCCACGGTGACATATTCGGCATCGTGCGCCGTTACCACGCGTTTCACACGGGCCAAACTGGTTATCAGTCTGAGCGGTCCGGAGACGGCCATGGTTGGCGACGCGGTGAACTTCCAGATCCACGTCTCGAATAACGGCAGCGGCGCGATCGGCAAGTTGTTGCTCCGAAATCTGCTGCCGGCGGGTTTGTCGCACCCACAGGGCAATGTCCTGGAGGCTGAAATCTCGGGGTTGGCCGCGGGCGAGACGCGCACGATTACTCTGAAAACCACGGCAGCCAAGGGCGGACAATACACCAACGAAATCCAGGCGTTTGCCGACGGCACGGCAGCGAATCCCGTACATCCGGCCGGCGGTGCACGCAATTCGGACCTGGAAGCCAGCGCTCGGGCGAACATCCGAATCGCGGAACCAGGATTGCAAATTAGCCTGACAGGACCAAAGACCTGCCTTGTTAAATGCGACGCGGTGTACTCGATCGACTTGACGAACCCCGGCACGTCCGCGGCACGCAACGTGCGCGTGGCGATCCGAATTCCGGACGGCGCCGATTTCGTGCCGGTCAGCGACGACGGGATTTTCGATCCGGCGAGCCGCTCGGTGAACTGGTCGTTGCCAACGCTTGAGTCCGGGGCGCACAAAGTGATTACCGTCAAGATTCGCGGTGCGGCCATGAGTGAAACGGGCAGCGTCGTCATTGCTCGAGCCGACGGCAATTTGAACGCTCGCGCGGAAATGCCCATCAAGGTCGAGGGTATTCCGGCGATTTCGCTGGAAGTCGTTGACCTGGATGATCCAGCGCCCGTTGGCGGCGACTTAAACTATGAGATTAGGGTTCTGAATCAGGGCACTTGCCCGTGCACGGGAATTCAAATCGTCGCCTTGATGCCGGAGGGGATGGAGCTGCGGGAGGCATCGGCGCCCGCGCCGTACAAAGTGCAAGGCCAGCAAGTGCAGTTTGCCGCACACGCGAAATTGGCGACGAAGGCGGATTTGGTTTATCGACTCAAAGTACGCAGCAAATTGCCGGGCGATGTGCGTTTTCGAGTGCAGTTGACATGCGATCAACTTCAGCAGCCGGTATTCAAGGAAGAAAGCACGCGATTTTTCCAGCCTTGAGTTTCTCGCAAAGAAGTGAGGCAAAAGCGGAGGAATTCGTTTGCCCGCGGTGGGGTGTCTAGGTATCCTTCTTACTTCACCGGCAGCGCGGCTTGGCGCCTTTTCCGGAACGCAGTGGAAAACCGCGGCTATGAAGGCCGTTTGTATCGGGGGGACGGACCCCCCCACTTGTTTGCCCGCTTGACCTGCCGATTCTGTAGCTTGGGCTTGAGCCGGTTGGGAACCGACGCTAATATCCGGCACGCGACCAAACGGGGGGAAGGAATTTCCCCGACACACATTGGACTCGACATCATGAATGAGGAATCTCCTGTAGGAAGACGGACGGAACCGAAACGGAACGGAATCCGCGCGACGACCCGGGGCCGAACCGGGCCGCATTCGCGGGAGGGGAGAAGTCGAGCCATGTCCATTACGCGATCGATTCGCGATCAGGTGCGAGTTCACATCCGCTGGATGATCCGGCGGGACATGCCGGAGGTCTTGCAGACCGAACAAGCCAGTTTCGACTTCTCCTGGACCGAAGAAGACTTCCTTCGCTGCCTGCGCCAGCGCAATTGCATCGGCATGGTGGCCGAATTCGACGATCAGGTTGTGGGATTCATGATTTATGAATTGCACAAAACCAAGCTCCATATCCTGAATTTCGCCGTGCATCCCCGCTATCGTCGCCTCGGCATCGGCAAAC
>JBGQCZ010000771.1:0-2995 GCA_041495645.1 Gemmataceae bacterium
CACATGGGCCGGCGCGATATCGCCGGGTTTCTGCTTGAGAGCGGGGCCCGCATCGACATCTTTTGCGCCGCGATGATGGGCCAGATTGAAGCGGTAAAGGCATTCATCACGCTGCAGCCGAAATTGATCGATGCCAAAGGTCCGCACGGGTTCACCCTTCATTTCCATGCTCAAGTCGGCGGGAAAGAAGCGGCCAACGTGCTGGACTATCTGCAGTCGATCAAGAAGCTGGAACTCAAACCGGTGCCGTTCCTGAAGAAACCGGCCGATTCGCCGGCCAAGAATCCAAGCAAATAGACGTCATCGCTCCACTTTCAGAAGCACCGATTTCGCGCCGTGGTCGGTGTTCTTCCCTTCCCGTTTGGCCAGCACCACGAACGGATGCTCCATCGGCTGCACCCAGGGTTCGGCGTAGATGAAGATCTCGCGGGACGTGTCGCGTTCGGTGACGAGGATGCCGTTCAGGCCGACGTTCAACACGCGCACGCCGTAAGGCAGTCCGAGCACGTCGAGCGGGATGCGGCCCTTGAAATTGTTGCGGCGTTCGATGTTTACGAGCAGGCGGGTTTCCTGGCCCGGTTTGATCGTCACCATCGACTGGGCCGCCGTCGTCACGATGTCGCCCGGGTCGATCGCTTTGGGCAATCCGCCGACCGACTCGTGAACAATTTCTTTTCCGTCAATCTTGGCCAGCGCCACGAGCTTGAGCGGCGGATGTTTGGCATCGGCGTTGGCGGCGTTTGCGTCGGCGAACAGAGCAAACGTGGTCGAGATTTGTCCGGCTTCAATAAAGGTGGGCGGTGCGCTGAAGCCCGCTGGCAGGTTTTCCAAGCGCACCTGAATACGATCGTCAAAATCGTCCAATCGATCGACGGTTACGGTAACCGGAATGGAACTTCCCTTGCCGACCGACGGCGTTGTGGGATTGAAGCGCACGGCGAAGTCGGGCCGCGGCGGGCGGATAGTCAGTCGATAGGCGTAGTCCAACCCGCCAAAACCGCGGGCATCGGAAACGCGAACCTGGTACTCGCCGTCGGCCGGCGGGTCGAAGCGCAAGCGTGAGTCCTTGCCGAAGCCCGGCCCACCGTCGTCGTTGCGATACCAGACTGGGAGGAGCGGCATGCCATTGGGCGGAAAGGTCGTGCCGGGCGGATGAATGGCGATCTTGAACATCGGCGAATCCTGGGCATGGAACGACGGCGTGGCGCCGAGGTAGCCGAGCCGCTGGCCGTTGACGGCGTAGAACTGGCAATCGTCGTCGGGGTTTCGCGGCAATTCGCGGATGCGCATCAATTCCTGGCCGATGAGAACGTAGTCGTTCATGGCGAACTCGTTCCAGGTCACCATGCGAATGCCGGGGCCGGACGAGTCGTGATCGCGGAAGGCGACCGTCGTCTTGGCCATCGCCCGCAGCACCGCCCGCTGCACCGGCTGGCCCTTGGCGTCGAGGATTTCGATGACCGAATCGAGCGGCGAGCCGAGGCGCCGGGCGTCGATCTCGACGATGAGCGGTTGGTCCTTTTTGGCGGCGAAGCGCCAGGTTTGCGTTTGGCCGAGGTGAATGAGCGTGCCATGAGCCGTGCCCGGAACTTGAATCGGCTGCCCGTACTCGAAGTCCGGGAACTCACCGACCACCAGACTGGGTGCATTGAGGGCATTTCCAGATTTGGTGGACACCGGCACGGGAACGCGGCTGCCGATGGCGGCATCGGCGGCGGCCGCGACGCGAATCTGCAGTTCACCTCCGAGATTCACACCGCGAACAGTAGTGACTTCCGACTTGCCGCGTTGCACGCCAAGCGGCGAATAGCTGGTGACGACGGGAATATCGCCGATGTGCAGGCGATACTTGAATTCGCCGCCGCCGCGATATTCGCGGTCACGCAGCGACAGCACGAACGTCCCATCGGCTATCGCCCGGTAGCCGAGCGAGCCGCTGTTGGATTCGGCCAACTGATTTCCGGCGGAATCGGCCATCGCCAACACGGGTTCGAATTTCGAACCGGGAGTTGGCTGGACTTGAACACCGATTTCCTCGCCGGCCTTGAGCGCGATTCGGTAATAATCGACTTCGCCGGCGCGCGACATCCCACCCGCGACAGTGACTTGCGGACGAATCTCGGGTGCGGATCGCGGCGACTCGGTTCCGACGCGTTCCGGCTGCACCGCGAATCGATCGACGAAGAACGCGACTGGGTTCGATTCGCCGCTTGGCGCAATCAGTTTCAATTGGAACGCGGCCGGGTCAACATCAGCGGGCAATTGCACGATAAAACGTGCGCGAGTGTTATTTCGATCCAGCGCCGATTTGATCGCGATGCCCGCCGGGATCGAGACGATGCGTTCGGCGTTCGCGAGGTTCTCGCCTACAAGCGTAACGGTAACCGTGCTGCCGCGTAGCCCGGCGTCCGGAGTTATGTTGTTGACTTTCGGCGGTTTGGGCTTTTCCGGCAGCGGCTGGCCCGTGGTCTTCCCATTTTCAGCATCAACAAGCAGGAGCGCGCCATCGTAGCGGCCGATGGCGAGCTGCTTGCCGTCGGGCCGTAGGGCGAACGAAAGCACCGAGTCCGGCTGGGCGGCGTAGACCTTCTTCTCCGTCAATCGTGTCGCGTCCCAGGATTTGATCGATTTGTCTTCGCTTAACGAGAACAGCGCCGCGCCATCGGCCGAATAGGCGAGGCGCAAAACGGCTTTCTCATGCGCGAACGCGGAGGCGAGGAGCTTGCCTTCTTTTTCATCCGCTTCCCAAACGCGAATGCTCTTATCGACGCCGGCGGCGGCGAGATGCTTCCCATTCGGGCTCCAGGCCACGGCATAGACCCCGTCGGTCGCATCGCCGAGCGTATAAAGTCGCGTGCCAGTCGCGACGTCCCAGACCTTCACCGCGCGATCGGCTGCGACGGAGGCAAGCAGCTTGCCGTCGGGTCGAAAGGCGATGCCATAAACCGCATCGCTGTGGTCCTTGAGTGTGCGAATCTCGTTGCCAGTCGCGACG
>JBGQCZ010000772.1:0-2993 GCA_041495645.1 Gemmataceae bacterium
ACATTGATTCGGCTGCGGCGCGAATTGAATTGGGAAATCCACATCTCGACCATGACGCCTGGCGATCTGGGCACCGCCGAGTTCTCGGCCGAAGAAATCGCCCGCATTCGTCGCGCCGAAGGGGCTGCGGCCGCTGCCGTGATTGGCGGCCATTATCATTGCCTGGAGGAACGCGACCTTCACGTCAACTATGGTGAAGCGGCCTTGGCCAAGGTCACGCAACTCCTTCGCCAGATTCGGCCGTCGGTCGTGATCACGCACAGCCCCAAATGCTACATGCTCGACCATGAAATGACGAGCCAAGTGACACGTGCCGCGGCCTTCGCGGCACCGGTGCCGCTTTACCTCCAAGGCGGTCTGCCGCCGCTCGAACGGATTCCCCATCTGTATTACTGCGATGCGATCGAGGGCAAAGACGCTCTGGGTCACGAATTGCCGCCGGGTTTTTGCGTGGACATTGGCAGCGTCATCGAGACCAAATCTGAAATGCTGGCCAAGCACGCGAGCCAACGCAATTGGCTGCTGAAGCATCACGGCATGGACAACTACATCGAGTCGATGCGCAAATGGAGCGCCCATCGCGGCAGCGAGCGGGGCGTCGCCTTCGCCGAAGGCTTCCGGCAGCACCTCGGCCATAGTTATCCGCAAGACAACCTGTTGGGAACGCTGCTCGGGTGGATTTGAATTCGCCGTGCGCTCCCGAACCCAATTCTCAGTTTACCTGTCAGCGCTATCATTCCCTGTCGGCGCGCGGTAGCATCCCGATATGTTCGAGACGTTTGACCACACGGCTGATCTGGGCTTGCGCATGCGTTCGCAATCCCTCGACGGCTTGTTCGCCGACGCCGGGCAAGCGCTGTTCTCGACGATCGTCGAGGATCTGACGACTGTGCAGCCAACCGAGAGGACTGCTATTTCAATCGCTGGATCGGATCGCGAATACCTTCTGTTCGATTGGTTGAAGGAACTGCTGTATCGATTCGACGGCGAACATCGGCTTTTTTCGCGGTTTGAAGTGCACGTTGGCCCAGACGGTTTGACGGCCGACGTTTGGGGTGAACCGCTGAACTTGGACCGGCACTTTCTCAGCCATGAGGTCAAGGCGATCACGTATCACGGGTTGAAGGTGGAACAAACGGCGACGGAGTGGTTGGCTGAGGTCATCGTGGACATTTGATCTCCGCATGGTCGGGGAGAAAGGTTGATCGTGGGAAAGGAATCGTTTTCCGGGCCGCTGGAGCGGATCGATTCGTGCTGTTGGCGAATCCCAAAAAGTTACAAGGCGGGAATGCGCATCGACGGCATGATCTTCGCGAGTGAAAAGATGATGTCGGTGATCCGCGGCGATCAGGCTCTGGAACAGGTGGCCAACGTGGCGTTTCTGCCGGGCATTCAAGGGGCGAGCCTGGCGATGCCGGACATCCATTGGGGCTACGGTTTTTGCATCGGCGGGGTCGCCGCGACGGACCCGAAGGAAGGCGGCGTCATCTCGCCGGGCGGCGTGGGTTACGACATCAACTGCGGCGTCCGCTTGATTCGCACCAACTTGTTTTATCAGGACGTTAAGCCGCACCTGCGCGAACTGGTCGAGGACTTGTTCCGCAACGTGCCCACCGGTGTGGGCCGTTCGGGACGCTACAAGTTCGACAAGAAAGAACTCAAGCAACTTCTCGAGCGCGGCGCCGGCTATCTCCTGGGACGCGGCCTCGCCGATTCGGCCGATATTGCCCACACCGAGGCCGAAGGTCGAATTGACGGTGCCGAACCGGACCGAATCAGCGACCATGCCTTGACCCGCGGCGCCGAACAATGCGGAACGTTGGGCTCCGGCAATCACTTTCTGGAGGTGCAGGTGGTCGATTCGGTGTACGACGAAGATGTCGCGCGGGTTTTTGGTCTGGAGAAGGACCAGATTTGCGTGATGATTCATTCCGGGTCGCGCGGCCTCGGCTACCAGGTGTGCGACGATGCGCTGGCGATGTTGCGCAACGTACCGGAGAAGCACGGCATCCCGCTCCCGGACCGGCAGTTGGCGTGTTCGCCCGCCGAAAGCCCGGAAGGGCAGCACTACATCGGCGCGATGCGGGCTGCGGCCAACTTCGGCTTTTGCAATCGGCAACTGCTGATGCAGCAGGCCCGCGAAGTGTTCGCGAGTGTGTTTGGCCGAACCTGGCAAGACCTCGGCATGAACCTCCTCTACGACGTCGCCCACAATATTGCGAAGCTCGAGGAGCACACAATTGGCGGACAGCGCAAGCGTGTCTGGGTGCATCGCAAGGGGGCGACGAGGGCATTTCCTGCCGGTCATCCGGAAGTGCCGGACGTCTATCGGGCCGTCGGCCAGCCGGTCATTATTCCCGGCGACATGGGCCGCGCGAGTTGGATCATGGTTGGCCGGCCCGGCAGCATGGAGCGGACATTCGGCACGACGTGTCACGGGGCCGGCCGCGCCATGAGCCGCACCGCCGCGCTCAAAGACGCGGGCGGCCGACGAATCGACAAAGAACTCGAAGCTCGCGGCGTGATTGCCCGCTCTCAGAGCCGCAAAGGCCTCGCGGAGGAACAACCGAAGGCCTACAAGAATGTCGATGAGGTCGTCGAAGTCGTCCACGAGGCGGACCTGTCCGCAAAAGTGGCGCGCATGCGCCCGATCGGGGTTATCAAAGGATAACGCTTCGACGTGGGGCAGGTTGCCAACCTGCTGAATCCCGGCAGGTTGGCAACCTGCCCCACGAACTACCCGACAAACTGCCGCCGGTCATCAATTACGAAATCGATGGCCCACCAGACTACTCCGACGGCGGCGACTGATGCCAGGAGCAACAAACACATTGCCGCCAAATGGTTTGTCACGCCATAGTGCATCTGCATGAAGATTTCGTGGGCCAACGTCTGCCCGGAGGGCGTTTCGACAAGTTTGCTGGCGCTCAGTTCTCCGAGGGAAAGGGCCGCGACCGCGAGGGCGGCCCGCCAGGATGCCGCTCGGGTCATTG
>JBGQCZ010000773.1:0-2983 GCA_041495645.1 Gemmataceae bacterium
ATATCGGTCGCTTCGACCGGGCACTTCTTGCGCGCGCATTTCTGGAGGACTCGATCATGTTCAAGTCGATTCAAGTTGTGTTGATCGCGGCTTGCGGTGGCGCGTTCGAGGCCAACCACGCTCACCACCACTCCCAAACTCACCACCGCACTCACTCCCAAACTCACCACCGTACTCACTCCCAAACTCACCACTCAACCACTTTCTCCACAAAGTTTTTGAGGGCGTCGGGGGCGTGCTGGAAGTCGGGCTGGGCCAAAGAGATACACCCAGAAAACGAGAGTGGCGCACAGAGTCAAAAGTTGGATTTAGTTTGGTTTGGCTCGGGCGGCGAGCGTGGCGAGGTCGGTCAGCATGGCCCGGTCGCCGGCTTTGGAGACGGTGTCGCAGATCAGTTCGATCGCTTTGAAGTGCGGGTCGGTCACGTACAGGCACGACGGATGGGCGAGGAAATCGAAGGTCGCGCGTTCGGCGATGACCCACTGAAGCGCCAGCCGCAGCGCCTCCAGAAACCAGTCGAGCTTCCATTTCCCGCCGCGGAAGGCGCTGATGTCGCTGATCGGACTCATCGGCACTTCGATCAAGCCCTTCGGATAGACAAACGGCTGAGCGAGTATTTGCGCCTGAACGATCGAGTCAAAAACCTTGGCATCGGGCTGCTTGCCGGGATCGCCGATGAGATGCGCCGGGTATTGGCTGCTGACCCAGGTGAAGCCGAGTTCCCGCAGCATCGCCTGCACATCGGGCCGGTCGGTGAGGCCGTTGTTGAAACCGCCCGGCGTGCGAAAGCCGGCTGGGTCGACGCCGACGCGGGTTTTCAGGGCGGCGTTCGTCAAGCGGATGTTCTCGCGAATGACTTCGGCCGGAGTCTTGCCCTCGATGAGCCACGGCGAGCGGTTGAAACGAAACTGAATCTCCTCGGGCTTCTTTGCTTTCACATTGACGTGGTCGTACGTGTGATTGCCGATGGGATGTCCGGCCTGGGCGATCTCCTTGAGCCACTCGACGTTGGGCTGCTCGAATACCCGGCCGACGGCGAAGAAGTGCAGTATTCCGACGTGGGCCTTCACTCGCCGGGCGGCCTCGGCGGCGTATTTCTTGGTTTCGTCGTTCAAATTGCCTTTCTCGTAATCCCAATGGGTCGTTTCCCAGGTCGGAAAGTTGCGCGACATTTCCAGATCGAGCGTGATGGCGACCAGGGCCTTGCCTGGCGGAGCGGCGTGCAGGCGCGATCCGGCGAGAAGAGCGGCCGATCCGGCGAGAAAATCGCGGCGGTTCATTCATCGCCCCCTCTTGGACGTCTCGTAGCGAACCCACGACACTTGGGTGATCAGGTGGCTGAGCGAGGCAAAGGAGATCGCGGCATTGGTCGAGCACTTCGGCGTGAGATTCGCGGGAAACGTCGCGAGCGTCGCGTCGCCAACCAGAAACACGTTGAAGTCTTTCGCCAGGTTGTCGTACCCGGCGGTGGTTTTGCAAAAGCACATGTCGGTGGCGTAGCCGGTCAGCAACACATGGCGAATCTTGTTCGCCTGCAGGAACTTCTTCAGCGGCTCATACCCAGCGGAGTCGTAGATCACCACATCGTCCGCGTCCACATCCACGTCCTTGGTCACCGGGATGGGCAGGTCCCAGAAGCCGGCATTGTTGAAGCGCGGCCCGGCATCGAGTCCGGGAAACTGGCGGAAGTAATCGATCACCGGTTTGTCTTTCGACAGAGCAAGCGTCGCCGGCAGCGGTTCGCCCTTGTAACTGAAACCGCCGAGTTTTTCCTTGAGTTCCCTCGCTCCCTGCTCGCGCTGCTCGGCCGACGGCTTGCTGTCGAACGAGCGATAGAGCTTCTTGCGGACCGGATCCTCTTTTCCCGGCAAGCTGAGCATGACGAAGCCGACCTTACCGCGAAGCGACTTCAAGAACGGATTGATGACCTCGCGAGTGTGGCGGGCGGCGAGTGCGTTCTTGGTCGGCGTGCAGAAATCGCACACGCCGGCCGGCTCGGGAGTGCGCCAGCCCTGGCCATCGTCGATGCCCCACGGATGAACCATGATCAACGTCGTCTCGGAAGCTTTCAGATGGTTCGGCATCTCGATGATGCCGCGGGCGTTGTACGAAAAGCGCCAGGCGCGAACGTGCAGATCGGCATCCGGCTCATTGACGATCGCCGGCGCTTCGAAGCGAGCCTCTTCTTTGACCGGTTCGATGAACTCAGGATGGTCGCCGAGCAACGGCTTCGGGTTGCGGATGGCGGTAAGGCGATTCTCGTAGGTTCGCTTGTCCTGGGCAACGGCCGATGCGGAGACAAGCACGAGAATCAAAACACTCAAGAGCCGATTCATGGGAGATTCTCCAATCATTTGCCCGCATCGCTTTGCAAGTATCGAAACAAGTCGCGCACTTCTTGCGGCTTCAATTCTTTCAACTGGTTTTCCGGCATGAGGGACACGGGCGACTCTTCGAGCGATTCGATCTTCGCGCGATCGATGCCGATGCGCTCGTTCTTCGCCGTCAGCAACGTAATCTTGCCTGGCGCTTGCTCGACAATCAACCCGTTCAGCGTGCGGCCGTCGATGGTGTGCACGGCAAAGCTCAGATACTCTTTTCGGATCACCGCGCTCGGGTCCACGATGCTGACGAGCAGGTATTCGCGGTCCTTGCGATTGGCGGTGGTCAGGTCCGGTCCGACGATTTCACCCTCGCCGAAAAGTTTGTGGCAAGTCGCGCAATGTTTGCGGTACAGTTCGCGGCCGCGTTTCAGATCGCCTTCGCCGGCGCGCAGGTCATTAGAAAGGCGGCGAATCTCGGCGAGTTTCTCCTCGGGAGTGCCGGGTTGCAGGTTGCCCCAATGCTTGCGCACCAGCGCATTGATCTTCTCGTTCTTGAATTGCGCCAACGGCCGCAGCAGGTCCAGCGGCACCTCGTTGGTGGCAGTCCGGCCGGCATCGAAGGCTTCGAGGAACGCCAATGCCGACGCGGGCCGGCTGAG
>JBGQCZ010000774.1:0-2981 GCA_041495645.1 Gemmataceae bacterium
ATCTGACGGGGTACCGGTGCATCCAGGTCAGTTGGTTCACCCTTGACGGGTTCATGGCGATTATGCTATCGCCCGGACCGGTTGCAATCCATGCGCCCTAGGGGACTCCCATGCGACGGACGAGCGCCCGCGTGCTGGCAGGCTGCCTCCTGGCCGGCAGTTCATGCTGGTCGGCGTCAGGCTGTGCCAACTTCATCGACAACGTAACCAGTCATGACTTTCGCGTCCGAAACATGTTCTCGTCGCCGGATCCAATGACCGTGTTGCGCACGAGCGAAGACGGCGACGCCCGAGCGAAAGCCATTCTTCAACTGAAGGAGCCGAAGAAGACGGGCGGTTCGGACAACGACCAGCACGAAGTGATGCAAATCCTGACCGAGGCGGCCACCAAGGACAAGCGACCAATGTGTCGCTTGGCCGCGATCGACGCTCTCGGTCGTTTTGATGACCCACGCACGGCGCCCGCGTTGGTGCAAGCCTACCAAGGCTCGACGGTGTTTCCCACGGAAGTGGCCAACCCGATCCGTTGCGAATCACTACAGGCGTTGGGCCGGAAGAACACTCCGGAAAGCATGGCGCTGCTGGCGAGCGTGGCGTCGAGGCCGAGTGAGACTCCCCCGAAATCGAAAATCCAACTGGCGAGCCATAATCCGGACGACGACTTGAACAAACTGCTCGGCCGCTACGATCCGGACGCCCAGGTCTTTCGCGATACGCGCTTGGCCGCCGTGCGGGCCCCGGGTGAATCGAAGAACCTCCAAGCGGCGAGCGTGCTGATCCCAATTCTGTCCGAGAAAGACGTGGCGCTGCACAATCGAGCTCACGAAGCGCTGCAAATGATCTCGGGGCGCCACGACCTTCCCGCCGACCCTGAAGCCTGGAAAAAGGTGCTTGGCGTGCCGTAGAACCCGCATACCGCGTAGCGAAAATATCTTTCTCGAACGAATCTCGTCTTCGATCAGCCGAATATCCTGATTGAGTACCCGCCCCGCATTGCCAACCCAACACGGTGGTATCGCCATGCGTTACATGGATTCACTTCGTTTCATGTTCGTTAAGCCAACGTGGCTAACCAACGCGTTGATGTGCGTGCTGTGCATGCTCATCCCGATCGTTGGGCCCATCGTGCTGCTCGGCTACATGTACGTAGTGTTTGACAGCATCCATCGAGATCCGAAGCAGCAGGATTACCCGGATTTCAAATTCGACCGATTTACTGAGTATTTGATTCGCGGCATTTGGCCGTTCTTGGTCCAGATGATCGCGCAGGCGGTCATCATGGCGCCGATGTTCGCGATGTATTTCGTCGCGATGATTGTTTCGGTGGCAGCGCAGGACGCCAAATTCCTGGTGGTGCTGGCGTGGTTAGCCTACGCCGCAGTGGCGATCGGACTGAGTGTCTTGATTGCGATAATCATGTGGCCGGCCCAGCTGCATGCGGGTTATGGACGGCAATTTGACTTCGGCGGCATGATCGCCTTCATCAAAGACTTCATGAAGAAGGTCCGTAAGGAACTGATTCTGTCGATTCTCTTTTTGATGGCCGTTGGCTTTGTTCTGGGACCGATAGGCGTGATGGCCTGTTGCGTGGGAGTCTGGTTTGTAGCGGTCGGACTGATGTTTGCGCAATATCACCTGAAGCACCAGTTGTACGCCATTTACCTGGAACGCGGCGGAAAGCCGATCCCAGTGAAGGGCGAACAAACCGAATCAACTGTGAGGCCTGCGTGGCCGGAGTCACCGACGAACGCGATTCAAGCAGAACGGCCGCCGGATGCGCCCGGAGGTCAGTCGACGGGCATTCAATCCGATCTACCGAAGTCGTGAAGCGCTCGTGTCGGCTTGATTTTTCTCGCCTGGAGATTAGAATTCCTTCGACCTAACCAGATTTGCACCTTTACGGGAAACTCGGCCGAGCGATGAATGCGGCGAGCGACCCGATTGCCTGTTTGTCGGCGAGTCTTTCTTTGGGCCTGACATTGGGTGTGGCTGGCGGTCATGGCCGGGACGACTCGGGGACTTGACTTGGGCCGCGTAAGATGAAGTGGGGGCGGCTTTCTCAAGCAATTGAATCTACCCTGGAACGGCGCTATCCCGACCACGTTTGATTGAGCATCGAGCTTTCGCCGGCCGACTTGCCGCCGGGTCGGACCACGCGGACTTACTGAGGAGACGGCAGGCATGTATGAGCGATTCACTGATCGCGCTCGCAAGGTGATGCAATTGGCCAATCAAGAGGCCCAGCGCTTCAACCACGAGTACATCGGCACGGAACACATCCTTCTCGGGCTGGTCAAGGAAGGTTCCGGAGTTGCCGCCAATGTCTTGAAAAACCTCGACATCGACTTGCGCAAGATTCGTCTCGAAGTCGAAAAGATCGTTCAAACCGGTTCGAGCGAGACGGTCGCGCTCGGCAAGTTGCCCCACACGCCGCGCGCCAAGAAAGTGATCGAGTATTCGATCGAGGAGGCTCGGAATCTCAATCACAATTACGTCGGAACGGAACATTTGTTGCTCGGTTTGCTCAGGGAGCAGGAAGGCGTCGCGGCTCAGGTGCTCATGAACCTGGGGCTGAAACTCGAAGACGTGCGAGAAGAGGTCCTCAACCTACTGGGGCATAACATGGAAACGGGAAGCGAAGGCGAGCGGAGCGAGCGTTCCGAGCGTGGCTCCGCGAAGAGCAAGTCCAAAACGCCGGCCCTGGATAGTTTCGGCCGCGACCTGACCGAATTGGCCCGCCAAGGAAAACTCGATCCAGTAATCGGGCGGGCCAATGAGATCGAACGCGTCATGCAGATTCTTTGCCGCCGCCAGAAGAACAATCCCGTGCTGTTGGGTGAGGCCGGCGTCGGCAAAACCGCAATCGTCGAAGGATTAGCTCAGTCCATCGTCGATGGCAATGTGCCCGAACTACTGCGCGAACGGCGAATCGTTGTGCTCGACCTAGCCATGATGGTCGCCGGCACCAAGTATCGCGGCCA
>JBGQCZ010000775.1:0-2978 GCA_041495645.1 Gemmataceae bacterium
ATGCATGGGCGCGTGAAGGCGTCGTCCAACGAAGCCCTCGATCGTTTCAACCGCAGTTATGAGTACGACGGCTTGGGCGATAGCTACGCCCGCTTCCTTCTCGACGAACTTCTGCCGGACGCGGAAACGAAGACAACTTCCGACGGCCGGGCGATCAAACTCTCCAAGAGCGGCAACGATCGCTGCATCGGTGGGGCCAGCAGTGGGGCGATTTGCGCCTTTACCGCAGCATGGGAGCGGCCCAATGCGTTCGCGCGCGTGTTCAGCGCCATTGGCACCTACGTTGGCCTGCGCGGCGGCAACGTCTATCCCACCTTGATCCGCAAATACGAACCGAAGCCCATTCGGGTGTTTTTGCAAGACGGCAGCAACGACTTGAACATTTACGGCGGTGATTGGTGGATGGCGAATCAGGAGATGGAACGCGCGCTCAAGTTTGCCGGTTACGAGGTCAATCACGCATGGGGAGAGGGCAAGCACGACGGCAACCACGCCACGAAGATCTTTCCCGACGCCATGCGCTGGCTATGGAAGGATTGGCCGGCGCCCGTGAAAGCTGGCGGCGGCTCCCCGCAACTCGAGGACATTCTGATTCCGGGTGAAGACTGGAAACTCGTTGCCGGCGGCTACAAGTTCACGGAAGGACCAGCGGTGAACGCCAAAGGCGAAGTCTTCTTCAACGACATCCCCGAAAGCAAGACATACAAGATCGCGCTCGACGGCAAAGTCAGCCCGTTTATTGCCGATACGAAGCGCGGCAACGGGCAGGCCTTTGGCCCCGATGGTCGCTTATACTCTGTCGCCAGCGGGACCCATCAGATTCTGGCCTACGAAACGGAGGGCAAGCCCGAACTGATCGCTGAGGGAATTGCCGGCAACGACGTGATCGTCGGGCACAACGGCGCGATTTACGTTACGCACCCGGGCGGTGGACCGAATCCGAGCCTAGTTTGGCATATCAATGCCAAAAAGGAAAAGAAGGTGGTCGATAACGGGTTGAAGTACTCCAACGGCATTGTGCTGTCGCCGGATCAATCGTTGCTGTACGTCGCCGATTACGCATCGCACTGGGTTTACAGTTATCAGGTGCAGCCCGATGGAACTTTGGCGCACAAACAGAAGTATTATCATCTGCACGCGCCCGACAATGCCGACGACGCGGGCGCCGACGGCATGCGCGTGGATCGAGACGGGCGGCTTTACGTGGCGACGCGAATGGGCATTCAAGTATGCGACCAGGCTGGCCGCGTGAATTGCATTATCCCGACGCCGAACGGACGAATCGCGAACTTGGTGTTTGGCGGCGAGAAGTTCGACACGATTTTCGCGACGTGCGGCGACAAGGTATATCAGCGAAAAGTGAAGGTGAAAGGCGCGAACGCGTTCGAGGCCCCGATCAAGCCCAAGCCGCCGGGGTTGTAAAAGATGGTAGACTTTCTCATAAGATAACGTCCGCACACGAGGTCTGCCCCCATGGCCGAGATCACGCGCGAGCAGTTGCACGCTTACCTCGACGATTGCCTGCCGGAAGCAGAGGCGTCCAAGATCGAACAGGCGCTGCGCGGTTCGGAGACGTTGCGGCAACAACTGAAGCTCGCGCTGCAGGAACGCGATCGCGGCGAGCACAGCGTGGGGGCTATCTGGCGTCGCGAACGGCTCAGTTGCGTCACCCGCGAACAACTCGGCAGCTATCTCCTCGAAGCTCTCGACGACGAGCATACGGAGTACATCCGTTTCCATCTCGAAACAATCACCTGCCCGTTTTGCCGAGCGAACCTGGCCGATTTGAAAGCCCAGCAGGAAGAGGCGGTCCAACACGCCAAACAACGCCGGCACAAAATCTTTCAGTCGAGCGCCGGCCTCCTTTCGGGCAAGCGCAAGTGATGGATTCCGATCGCGATGCCCAGCATCACTCCCGCCGAACTGGACGCATTTCGCCGCCTGCAAGTGGAGGATTTGCTCAGGCCGGTGCTGGTGCAACTGGTCGTGCTGATCGTGGCGGCGAGGCTTTTCGGGGCGCTCTTTCGGAAGTTGGGCCAATCCGCGGTCGTCGGCGAGATTGCCGCCGGCTTGGTGCTTGGTCCATCGGTGCTCGGCTGGCTGGCGCCGGACGTTTCCCAATTCATCTTCCGGCCGGCGTTTGACGGAATCCCGCACGAACTCAGCGATCCAGCTCTCGGCAAGATCTTCGCTATTCTCAGCGAAATCGGCCTGATTCTCCTGCTATTTCTCGTGGGATTGGAATTCGATTTCAGCCATCTGCGGAGCCACGGACGCTTGGCCGTGGCCATCTCGGTCGTGGGCGTGGTGCTGCCGTTCGCGCTCGGCGTTGCCATCAGCCCGATCTTGCTGCCGCGAATCGAGGATTACGCACCGGGTGAACCCGTCCCGGCGGTCGGGTTTACGTTGTTTCTCGGCGTGGCGCTGTCCATCACCGCGCTGCCCGTGCTCGGCCGCATGATGCTCGAATGGAACATCACGCGCACGAAGCTTGGAACGATCGCCATCTCGGCGGCGGCCTTGGAAGACGCCATTGGCTGGATCATGCTGGCGACGATTGCCGCCATCGTGCAAAGCCGCTTCGATCCGTTGGCCACCACGAAAATGATTGGGCTTTCCGTTGCCTTCGTGTTGATCATGGCGTTCGCGGCGCGGCCGTTGCTGCTGGGCTGGACGCGTTGGGCAATGCGGCGTGGAAAGGGCGAGTTATCGCTAACTGATCTCGCGTTGTTGCTCGTCGGCGTGATGCTCTCCGCGCTGGTGACCAGCGCGATCGGCATCTTTGCCATCTTCGGTGCGTTCCTGTTCGGAGCGGTTCTGTCGAGCGAAGTCGAACTTCGCAACGCCGTCGTCCGCCGGTTGCGCGACGTCGTGACCGCATTTTTCCTGCCGATATTCTTCACGTACACGGGATTGCGAACGGACTTGCGCAGTCTTGGTTCGCTGGAAATGTGGCTCTCGGGCGCGCTGGTGCTGGG
>JBGQCZ010000776.1:0-2975 GCA_041495645.1 Gemmataceae bacterium
CCCAGCACGCTCAGCGGCTTCGCCCGTCTCTTGGGCCAGGGGAGTGCGACCACGCGCGTTCCGCTGAGGATTTCGTGCAAGCCGCGGTAGCCGGTCCGCTTTCGCATCGTCGAAACCGCGAGCAAGGCGCCAACGCCGAACCATCCCCACGCCAAGAAAACCCGCCATGGCCCGGTGACGATGTCCACTCCGCAGGCGAAGAGAATCGCCGGCATTGCCAGCCAGCCAAGCTGAAACACGCCGAAGGCAATGGCGGTCCGAGTGAGAACCTGACGCAACGAGGGCCTCTCAGCGCCGTCGCGGGCCCGAACGCGCAGCCGCAGCCAGCGCTTGCCCGCCGAGCCGTTCCAAACAGCCTCGCCGATTGCGAAATAGAGAATCCACAGGAGTGCCGCGACTGCTTCCGCGACGAGGATTCCAAATACCGCCGGCGCTTGTTCCCAAACCAGCTCCGCCCCACCGCGAATGAGGCTCTTGAGCGCTCCGAGGACGAACAGGACGAGGATGGTGTCGGCGATGAACGCGGCCAGACGCACCGCCATTCCCCCGCTGGACATCTCTCGCGGGAGCAAGGCGACCAGGGCGGCGCGGAACTCGTGCAGATCCGGGAAGCGGCGTTGACGGTCGCGTTCCAGGCCCTTGAGGACGACCCGATCCAAGGCAACCGGCAACTCCGGCCGCAAGCTCCGCAGCGAGGGCGGCGGGTCGCAGACGATGCGGGCCAGCGTCGCGGCCGCGTCCGTGCCCGAAAACGGCGGCTTGCCCGCGAGCAGGTAGTACAACGTCGCCGACACCGAGTAGACATCCGTCTGTGGATCGAGCGGCTCACCGCGGACTTGCTCCGGCGAGGCAAAGTGCGGCGTACCGAGAAATGCACCGGTCCGTGTCAGATTCGCTTTGTTGCGGCTAACCAGAGACTTGGCCAATCCAAAGTCGCCGACCTTCACCCGGCCATCGGGCTCGAGGAAACAATTGGACGGCTTGACGTCGCGATGAATCACTTCGAGGCGATGCGCCTCGAGCAAACCGTCAATCACATCGAGGATCTTGGCGATGCCCTCACTCGGAGACAGCGGGCCCTTGCGATCGATCAGATCGATGAGCGTATCGCCCGGCATCAGTTCCATGACGATGTACGATTGGCCGTCCGCCTCATCTGCGGCGAAGACGAACACACAGCGCGGGTGGGCGATGGCGCTGGCGAGCCGCCCTTCCTGACGAAAGCGCTGCATGCTGTCTTTGCTGGCGGCGAGTTCGCGCGAGATGAGTTTCAAGGCGACGCGGCGGCCGGTCTCGGAATGCTCGGCCTCATGCACGGTCCCCATTCCGCCGCTACCCAGGCGACGGATCAACCGATACTTGCCGACGATCTGCGGCGCAAAGCCAGAGCGGCCATGCGTGGCGCCGCCTTCACGTGGCGGAAGGGTAGCCGTATTGGCGTCAAACGTTCCCGTACTCGGCGAAGGCGCGGCCGTGACCGTCGAATCGGCCAGGGCCTTTCCACAATAGGCACAATACTCCGGCGGCTCGCCGGAGATCCCTAGGACCTTCTGACAGTGCCGGCACACTATCTGCGTCGCCATTTCTCGTGCTCGAAATCGTTCGATCGCCCGCGCTCAACTAAACCGCGGCAGCCCGGTTTCAAGGCGGCACGCCGTTCGTGATGGGGAGTATAACGATGGCGATGGTGTGTTGCAAGCAATCGAAGCGGTTGTTGGCCATGATCGCGACTGGTTGGGAAATTCCCGTCACTCCGCGCAGCGTTCCACCAGCACGACGGATGTGTCGTCGTGGCGGCCGGAGCCCTCGGTGAAGTCGCGCGAGCGTTTGAAGAGTTGATCGAGCGCTTGATCTTCGGGCAAGTCGCGGCAAGCTTTCAGCGTGTGGGCGATGCCTTCGACGCCGAACAGCTTGTGCGGGACGGATTTCGGCGAGAAGGCGTCGGTGAGGCCGTCGGAAAAGACCAGGATGCGGCTGTGCGGGGGGAAGGCGACGGTCGAAGAGGTGTATTCGTAATCGCCGACGATGCCAAGCGGGAGGCCGGTGTCGTCATTGCCGCCGATGGTAACAACTTCGTTCGTGTCGAGGTGGTGCAACAAGGCCAGCGGATGTCCGGCGGACGACCAGGTCATGGTGTTATCAACCGTGTCAATGGCGGCGTAAAAGAGCGTGATGAATCCGCCGCCGCTTTGGACCAGCGAGCTTTCGCACAACCGGCGATTGATCTCGGAAACGAAATTCGACGTGCTGCGAAAGCGGTCGGCGCTGACCATGTGAATCAACGTGTGCATGGTGACGATCGACATGCACGCTTTGAGCCCGTGGCCGGATGCGTCGCCGACCAGCAGGACGAGGGTCCGCTCATCGATCTTGAACACGTCATAATAATCACCGCCGGCCATGATGACCGGGCTGTCCCCTTCGATGATCACTTCCGACGGTTCGTAGCGGGCGACGGCGCGAAAGCCTTCATGCGACTGGATGTCGCGTGGAATAATCGTTTCCTGCATCTTGCGAACGCCGTCCATTTCCTCGCGTAAACGCTCGGCGAGTTTCCGCGAGCGCTCGGAGCGAACCGCTTCCACGGTCGATTCCAGGCTGGAGAGGATCAGGAAGATGAAATCGCCGCGATCGTCGCGGATGATGTACGAGCGCAGGCCGTGCGTGAGAAACCGGGGCAGAGCGATCATTTCCGAAAGCCGGCACGCCAGCACGATCGGCCGATCCGGCGAAAGCTGCTGAAGCTGGGTGAAGACTGCGAAGCCGTCGTCGGTGGTGGGGAACGTTTGCGAGAGCAGAATGACATCCCAGTGCTCGTTCCCGGCGGCAGCGAACAGATCGGCCGGGTTGGCGCAAACGGTTGCGGTACTGTCGCCGAGTGTCAGGTAAAGGAGCAACAGTTCGGATTCAGGGACGATGTCCCAACCGACAAGAGTTCTCACGTTAAGGCCCCGTCAATTCCAAAGGTGATGTCG
>JBGQCZ010000777.1:0-2961 GCA_041495645.1 Gemmataceae bacterium
CAGACCCCATAACACAAGACCGCCCAAACCGCTGGCAACAGCCAAAGAGAATTCTCCGGGTCGAACAGCCTCGGAACCGGCAGCGGGCTGATGCCGCGCCTACCACCGCAACTGCCAGCAACACGGCCTCGTGGGCCGCGAATAGCTGTGCGCCGCCGCGATACACCAACCAGCCAAATAGCGGGATGGACGCGAACTTGATCGCCAACTCGATCAGTGCGCCGTTCGATTGCGCCGACAATCCCGCCAGCACCAGGAAATTGAGCGGGACCAGCAACGTCGCGATGACCAGCAGGCCGTGGCTCGTGGCTTCGAGTTTCCAGCGCCGCAACGTGTAGCGGCCGACGCCGAACAATGCCGAGGTAAGTGCGGCCAGGATCAGGAACGGGAACATCGGAAGACTGAGTTTCAACGTCTGCCAGAGACTCAGGACCAACGCGACCGAACAACCGACGATCAACATCCCGCCGATCAGTTCGCCCCAGAGAATGTGCCGCTCTTCCATGAACGACGCGAGGAGTTCCCCCCAAGAGCGTCGTGGCCGCGGCGGCGCCTCGACCGGTAGCGCAACCGGCTTCAGCGGCGGCAGCGGTTCGCGCACGTGCGTAACAACGGGAAGCGCTTCCAGGATTGCGTCTTCCGGTGCATTGATTGGGGCCGGTGTTTCCCGAAGGACCGGACGGAAGGAAGTGTCCCGTTGCTGTTGCAAAATGTGCAGGCGCAGTCGCTGATACGCGTCCTCGTCGATCAGGGACTCAGACCGAAATTGGGTTAAGCGCCGAAGCGTTATGCGTAAGTCAGCGATCTCTTCTTGCTGGTCGGAATCGACGGGGCGACGCGCGGGCTTCACTCGAATGGGTGGCCGAGAGAAATTCGGGTCGCTGTTCATCGCGCGAAATGCGGCCGTAACGACGTAAATCGCCCCGATCAACGCGAGAACCAGGATCGACAACACCACGAAGCCGATGCACAGGATTTCCACGGGATGGCCCTCCCGTTAAGGTAGGCGAGAAATGCGGGTCGGATATAACGCGCCGTGCGACGAGTTTGTGGTGTAGCCGTCTCGGCTGCACAAGGGCAGGCGGGACGCCTGCACCACAAACTCGTCAATCTGATACGCGACCAGCAATTCTCTTCATTTGATGCCGAGGGTTGTTAAGAATAGAGGTACGCAAGTTGCCAATTCGTGCGAGGGTTCCCGTTCATGCTACGCCGGCGTCGAATCCTGAAGGTGCTGATGGGCGTACTGCTTTTTGCCGCCGTCGCGTTCATTTACGCGGCGTGGCCGGGCAGTTCGACCTTCACCGTCGGCCCGGAAACAACCTACGTCACCGGTCCGCTCGATAGGCATGGCTACATCGACTATGTTGCGGCGCTCAACGAACGGCTCAGCAAGGGCATCACGCCCGAGAACAATGCGATTGTTCTGATTTGGAAAGCTCTCGGTCCGCATCCGGAAGGTGCGACCATGCCGGCCGAGTATTTCAAGTGGCTAGGCTTTGAGCCGCCCGAAGAAGGCGAGTATTTGGTCACTTTGGAAAACCATTTGAAACACGATCTCGGCGTTGAAGCGGGTCGGGCGCGGACCGAATTCTACGACCGCCTGCAACAATCCTCGAAACGGCCCTGGACAATCGAGATGGAGCCGGAGCTGGCTGGTTATCTGAGGCGAAATGAAAATGGTCTGGCGAGATTGACCGAAGCGACCAAAATGCGCTCGTACTACAACCCTCTGGTGCCGAATAGGACAGAGGATTGGTCGCCAGGCTTTCTCAGGTCGCTCTTATCCAATGTGCAGAAATGTCGCGAATGGGCACTCGCACTCGTCAGCCGGGCGATGCTGAGGCTCGGTGAACACGAGGTCAATGAGGCCTGGCTGGACCTACTCGCCGCTCATCGCCTTGGTCGGCTTGTAGCCCAGGGCAGCACGCTCATGGACCTGTTAGTCGGCATCGCACTAGATCAAATCGCAAGCAATGCTGAGATCGTCTTCCTCGACCACGCAGGAACCTTATCGTCGAAACAGACCATGGCATACCTGGACGAGTTGCAGAAATTGCCTCCGATGCCCACCGTCGCTGACAAGATGGATTTGGGTGAGCGTTTCATTGTCTTGGACCTGCTCATGAATTTCGCACGGCAAGGAACTCCATTCTTGCAAAGCCTGACTGAGTCAGGAAACGTGCCGCAAACAAACAGGGGGTTCCGAAGCAGACTATTTACCTATAGCGTCGACTTGGATCCCGCCCTTCGCAACGCCAATCGCTGGTACGATCGCTGCGCTGCGTGTGCTCGCATCAAAGACCGGTCCACGCGTCAACTCGAAATCGCAGCGATTACAAGTGAGTTGACGGACCTCAAGATGGAGGTCTCGCACACTTTGCTCATTGAACGAACGCTCTTCGGACCGAAAAAACGCGGTGAGATGATTGGAAATATTCTTATTGGACTGATGCTTCCCATTTTTCACAAACTCCAGGACTCGGCCGACCGCTTCGAACAATGGCAGCGAAATCTGCACCTCGCTTTTGCCCTGGCCGCATACCAGCGCGACAACGGTCGCTATCCCGCCAAGCTCGACGAACTCGCCCCGAAATACCTGACGAAAATTCCCGATGATCTGTTCTCAGGTAAACCGCTAATTTACGGGCTTGAGGACAAGGGTTATCTGCTTTACAGCGTCGGCCCGAATGGCATCGATGAAGACGGGCGCGGGTATGACGACGAGCCGCGCGGAGACGACTTGAGCGTCCGAATACCCGTGCCGAAACCGCAAGACAAAGACCAATAGACCGACTCAGGCTCTCCTTTCGTTTGCTGCTCGGCTTCCACAAATTAATGTACATGCGTATAATAAGTCGTCATTTCGGCGGGGCGCTTGTCGTGCGCGCTTTTCAGAGGGGTCGATCATGTTCGAGTCAATTCAAGTCTTGTTGATCGCGGGTTGCGGCAGCGCGTTCG
>JBGQCZ010000778.1:0-2956 GCA_041495645.1 Gemmataceae bacterium
CTTGTGTCGGAAGGAATTGCAGGTTTCTTGACGGTTCTCGCGCCGCGACGGTTTGCAATGACAAAAAGTCGCTTTCGGCTCTGCGGCACCCAATGCACGGCATTTAGTATTACCGCATCGACGACGTACCCAAGTTCATTCAGGGCGACGAGCGCCTCCTCGAAATCTCGGCCTTCTTGGCTCATCAAGAAGCCAACAACGTTTTCGAGCAAGACCAACGGAGGCCTGCGCTTGCCCATTTCCCGAAGGATTTTGATCAGCCCCCAAAATGCCGACGACTCCTTGCCATTTAGCCCTTCCCACCGGCCAGCGATTGAAAGATCGTTGCATGGAAATGACGCCGTGAACAGGTCGCAGGTCGGGACGTCCTCGGCATCAATCTTGTGAATATCGCCAACAACGAGATGATCGTCTTTCGGCCAACCATGCCTGTACATTTCGGCCTTGTCTTCATCGATGTCGTTGGCGAAGACGACGTTCCAGCCCTGGTTTTCAAGCGCGAGTCGCACCAGACCAATTCCGGCAAAAAACTCGGCGGCCGTGAAAGTGCCGTTGTGATTGCCATTCGCGCGATGGCCGCGTTTCTTGCTGGTTGCGGCGAGTTGTTCCACAGCCAAGCACCTTGATGGCGGCATGTCCGAAATCTACGGACAGGCTACACTTCCCGAGGCTGGCCGTCACCTGTTCACCGCAAGGATTTTCCCTCCGGAGCGGGGGATGATGAAGTGGGGCGCTTTGAAAGCAGTTTTCAAGGTCATTTTCGCTTTGAAAAAAAGGGCGAAATTCTTTCAAAGCTCTTCCGCTGCGGTTGAGTTGATCGACAACGAGACGATGTGCGAGGCGACGAGACGGGCATGCGGAGTCACACGCCAGGCGCTTCGCACCGGGCCGAGCATGGCGCGATGCGTGACTCGCGCGTTCCAACTGCAAGGCCATCGATCAAATGAACCGGCCAGCACCTTCGGTCGCCATCGATCGACATGTCGATTTCGGCGTCGGCGGGGGGATGGTCGATCGGCGTTTTGAGGATGAGAAAGTCAGGACCAAGTTGGGCGATGGGCAACACGTGGCCATTCAATCGCAGATGCATACGAACATCAGCGGAGTGACCGGAATTCCCGCGTGGGGTGGCATCGATGGACAAGGCCGAACTCCTTCGCCGCGCTGACGAATACTCACAGAGAAAAGGGTTGACGATTGGCCCCGCACTTGGTGCTGGTGTGCATGGTAGCGTATTTGCCGGCGAGAGCCAAGCGGAGAGCCTGAAGTCGGCGATCAAGGTTTACGAACGCGAGCTGTTTTATCAACGAGAACGCGACGTTTACTTCCGACTGCGGGACCGAGGAGTTACTTCGGTTCGTGGTTGCAATGTCCCGAAACTTCTCGGCTACGACGATCGCTTGTGGGTCATCGAAATGACCATCGTCGCCCGGCCGTTCGTGCTCGATTTTGCGGGTGCGTATCTCGATCGAGCGCCGGATTTCTCCGATGAGGTCATGGCCGATTGGCGGGCCGAGAAGGCCGAACAATTCGAGGGGCGCTGGCCCAAAGTGCAAGCAATCCTGGCCTCATTCAGAAGTCTTGGCGTGATCATCCAGGACGTGAACCCCGGCAACATCTCCTTCGGGGATTGAATTGTTGACGCGCAACGTGCGGTTAAGGTCGAGAAACCATGCGTTAATGTGATACGATGACGTGAAATGGCCCCGTGCGGAGAGTTGACCATGTCCACAGTGACTTTGGAAGATGCCCAAGCGCACCTTGGCGAGATGATCGCGAAGCTCGATCCAGGTGAAGAACTGGTGATTGAAGAGAAGGGGCGGCCTTTGGCCAAATTGACCCGCAGCGAGCGCACGAGCTGGCCGTGCAAGGCCGGCAGCGCCGCGGACAAGATTCTCTGGATTGCACCCGACTTTGACGCGCCGATGGAGGAGTTCAAGGAGTACATGGAGTGACGCTCCTGCTGGATACGCATGCGTTGCTGTGGTTTCTGAAGGGCGACCCCCGCCTGAGCGCAACCGCCAAAACAGCCGTCGAGGATCCGGCGAATCGCAAACTTGTCAGCGTGGCATCGTGCTGGGAAATCGCCATCAAGGCGGGTTCCGGCAAACTCACCCTCGGAGAACCGGCGGGCGTCCTGCTCGGACGCGAGATTCCGGCAAACTCTTTTGATTTGTTGGCAATTAGCGTGGCGCATGCCACGGCGGTAGAAACACTGCCGCTGCATCACAGGGATCCTTTCGACCGGCTGATCGTCGCGCAGGCTTTGCTGGAAGGCGTCAAGATCGTCAGCGTGGATCCCCAGCTGGACGCCTACGGAGTCGTTCGCATCTGGTGACTCGACGACACGAACGAATGAATTCCGTTCCGCGTTTGGGCTGTCGTTGCAATCATATATATACTCGTGTATAGTTATACGGGTCACATCGGCCGAGCGCTTTGCGTGCGCGCATTTCTTGGAGGAGCACGTCGTGATTGCTTCAATTCTGATTTTGTGGATCGGCTTGGTAGGGGGAGCGTTCAACCTCGCGGGCAACTCAACTCACATCCCGATTCACCACTCAATCCACCGCTTGACAACCACCACCACCACTTTCCCAACTAAGTTTTTGAGGGCATCGGGGGCGGGTGGGAAGTCAGGTTGGGACAAGGAGATGCGTCCAGATAATGAGTTTCGCGCACAGGGCCAAAAGTTGGATTTAGTTGGGAAACGCGCTCATTCGCGGCGGGTTGTCAGCGCCTTATTGAGCCAGCATCTTCATCAGCAGTTCCATTTCCGTGCGGCTGCCGACGAGGAACGGGGTGCGCTGGTGCAGGTCGTTGGGCGGCACGTCGAGGATGGGGATGTGGCCGTTGGTGGCGAGGCCGCCGGCTTGTTCGGCGAGGAAGGCGATGGGGTTGGCTTCGTACATGAGGCGGAGTTTGCCGCTGGGTCGGGATTGGGTCGGCGGGTAGA
>JBGQCZ010000779.1:0-2935 GCA_041495645.1 Gemmataceae bacterium
ACCTGATTGACATCGACAGCTCGATATGCTCTGCTCGTCATCGGGGATGACCTCCTGTACGTGGACTTGGCGTTCATTACCGAACACCATTATTCCACTTTCGAGGCATCCCCTTTGTCCATCCCTATAGCCAACTGGGCTGTGTTGTTCAACCGCTTCGCGGTAAAGAAACCACGGACAATGGTACAAATAAGGGGAACACGTCTGGCGCCAGAAATCCGTGCTATGAGAAATTAGGTGGCTTTAGCGGGATTTCTTCGCGCGCAGACGGGGAATGGTCATGCGAGTCTCTGTGGTGTTGCTGTTGGTCGGCCTTCCGGCCCTGGCGGCCGATGGCGTGGACGATAAGCAGAAGGCGGAGCTGAAAAAGCTCGAGGGAACGTGGGTCCATGTCTCGACGGAGCGTGAGGGCGAGAAACGGCCCGAGCCGCGGACCGTCTGGGTCTTCGAGGAGAATCGCGCCAAATTTTACTATCAGTCGAGGCCGCCCAAGGTGGACCCGAAGACCTGGAGATTTGAGTTGAACGCAATGAACCACCAGGCGCTGTGCGTCTACATCCTCCGCTTCTTCGAGGCCGAGTTGAAGGGAGACGCAACCGCCAAGGAATTCCTGGCGAAGCAATATCGCCACACGAAGCTGGGCGACGTCGAACCGCACGTCGAGTCTGTGCCGGAGGGGCGCAACGGCCCCGATCCCTACACGGAAGACAGCGCCCTCCCACCGACGCCCCGGCAGCTACGGTCCTTCCTCCGCGAGCACGGCAGCGCCAAGACCATCGCCGTGATGAAGCGGTTTCGCAAAGAAGCCCCGGCCGCACCGATCTACAATCATACCGCCCAACTGTACCTGGTCACCGACTTGCTCGATCAAGGCAAAACCCAGGATGCCATCGCCTTCAGCGATTACTTCCGCGAAACCAAACTCGATTGCGTGAAAGTGCTCCTGCAAATCGCCCAGGGCTATCAGCAATTGGGCATCACCAATTGGCCGGCCGTTTATTACAAGCGGGCGCTTCTCCTGGACCCCACCAACAGCGAAGCCGCCGCCAAATTAAAGGAGATCGGCGACGGGAAAAAGAGCGCTGGGGGCCAACCGTAGAACGCCCAACCACCGCGAGTCGAACGGAATGAATTCCGTTCTACTTTCAAACGCGTGGCGAACGTAGAACGGAACTTATTCCGTTCGACGCCGCCAGCGGGCGTTGCATCGCGAACGGTACATCGGTATACTATACATAGGATTTGCCAATTCCGCGTTCGCGGATCGTTCGTTTTGCGCGCATGCATCTCTTTGAGACACCAATCATGAACTCCTCGATTGACAAGCCGTGCGTTGGTCCTGGCGGCTTGCTCGCCAACAATGCGATTCACTCCCCAACCGACCACCAAACGACGACGACCACCACAGACCAAACAAGACTTTTGATCGTCCGTCGTGGGATGGTTAACACATGGATTCACAATGAGTTGCGCGCCAACGCGCGCACAAACATCTGGGGCGAAGAGTTTGTTTTTGATAGGATCGGGCTTTCGTCAGAGCCAGGCGCTCAGGCGATTCAGGATGTCGGCCAAGACTTCGCGATCGCTGTCGGGGCGTTTGGGACTCTTCGGATGGGTTCTGTCGCTGGCGGTCCAGCCGCGCAGGTGCAGGAACTGGGCGGCGCTGTGTTTGTAAGCAGGCACGGGTGGACGGAAGGCGAAGAAACCGAGGTATTGCAGGAGATCGTTCAGTTCGAAGAAGGCCGGGTCGCCGGTTTCCCAGAAACGATCGCGTTTCGCGAAGAGGTCCGGGGCAAACGTGCTCAGGCCGAGCAAGTAATCGCTGCCGTACATCACCATGTCGATGCCGAGGTCGTTGCCGGTAAAGACATGGAAATCGGGCCGCTTCGCGTCGCGCAATTGCAGCCGCTGCCATTCCAACCTGCGGCTGAGCGACGAGTGCTTGGCCCCGATGCATTGCGGAATATCGAGCAAGCCGGCGTAGACATCGAGGTCGTAAATTTTGCCGAATGGCGCGAACTGGGTGCCCAACTCGAAGGCGATGAATCGCGGGCACTCGCGGGCGATGGCGCGATAGGCGTCGAGCAATTCGTCATTGCCGAGAGCGGTCAAGCCGTACGACTGGAAGATGACGGGCGTGGCCTTGTTCCAATCGGCGAGTTCGAGTTCGCGGCGATAAGCGTCCAAATTGAATGGATCGCCCGGCTGGTCGTCAACCATGACGCCCATCGCAAACGCGTCAGTGCCGATCTCGTTCAATGCTTCGCTGACCGCGCGTACTCGTGTCTTCGCATCGATGAGGCTGACATAGCCGGTATCCATGTTGACGGCCGGCATTATCCCGTCGAGCAAAGTGCGCGAGAGGTGATTTCGAAACGCGGCCCAATCCACGTCGCCGTTTTCGCCAAACGGCAACAGAATCGCCGAAATGCCGGTGATTTTTCGCCGCGGGCGAATCATGGCGATCGGATCGATTTGTTGCGGCATGACGGGCTCCGGCGAAGCAATGTCCAAGAGACAGAAAAATCGGGCCTCAAATTTCTGACTTCGGTCTTTCTTTCGTTAGTGCCTGACAGCCGGTTTGATTGTCCAGGCTTGTCGCTTGGCGAGATCCATCATCGCCGGCGCGCGAAAACCCGGAGGAAAGATGACCCAACCCCAGAGTTTCGGGTCGTCGTCGGAGACATATTTGGCGGCCGCGAGTTTGGCGGGCTTTACTTCGATTTCGGTGCTGTCCGGCTTCCGCTTGTCTCCTTCGGCAATGAGCTTGGCCAACGCGACCAGGTAGGCTTCGGGCGTGACGACGGTGCTGCCGAGCCAGACGGCGGACGGCACGCGGCTCTGCTTCTGAAGGAAATCGGCCACATCCGCGGTGGTGCGGCCAAATTGGTTCAAGTCAGTTTTCACCGCCTCGGACATGGCCGGCGCGGCGCCC
>JBGQCZ010000780.1:0-2928 GCA_041495645.1 Gemmataceae bacterium
AGCCGGCCAACGTCCCTATGCCGGAGATCGCGCGGGCCAAGGTGCCGCTGCAGCCGGCCGAAAACCAAGCGCGAAGCGCTTACAAAGCGTTGATCTTGCAGTTTGCGGACCTGCCGTTGGCCGGCGAGGCCCGACTGGAGCTCGGCGAGATGCTCGGCGAGCGCGAGGAACTGGACCCGGCGATTGCATTGCTCAAGGAAGCGCTCGACAAGGAGCCGGCCCAGGAGCTTACCGATCGCATTCGCCTGAGATTGGGTTGCTGTCTAGCCGCGAAGAAAGACGCGAAGGGCGCGATGGCCCAGTTTGACGCCATCAGCGATCCGAAGAGCCCGCTCTTGGCTCAGGCACACTATCGGGCCGGCGAATGCCTGCTCGAACTTGGCGACGCCGCCAAGGCCGCCCAACGGTTGACGCCGTTTCGCGACAAGGGCGAATATCAGAACATCGCCGGGTTGAGCGATCGGGCACTCCTGCGGCTCGGTCATGCTTTGGCCAAGACCGAACAGTGGGAAGCCAGCCGTCAGACGTTGGAGACGCTCGTGGGCCGCTTTGGTCAAAGCCCGTGGCTGCTGGAAGCGCGTTATGGCGTCGGCTGGGCGCGGCAGAAGTTGAAGCAATACGACGAAGCGGTGAATTGGTACAACCAGGTGGCCAATGCCACGACCACCGAATTGGGGGCCAAATCGCATTTGCAGATTGGCCTGTGCCGCATGGAGCAGAAGCGTTATGCGGAGGCAGCGAATTCGTTATTGATCGTGCCGTACACGTTTGATTACGCGGAGTTGAACGCGGCAGCGCTATGTCAGGCCGCGATCTGCCTGATCGAGACCAAGCAGGCGGCCCAGGCGGAAAAGCTTTTGCAGAAGGTCGTGCGCGAGCACGGCGACAGCGAATGGGCTAAAGTTGCCAAGGAAAAACTAGCAGCGCTGAAGAAAGGCTAGTTCACGGGATTCCAATCCTGTGACGGCGCGCGGTTCAAACTAGGCTTCGAGGGGAATCAGATGAGCGTTAGAGTAAATCGAATTCGGTCGCTGTCACGCTTTCTCGGCGTCCTCTCTTTGCTCCTCGCATCCGCTTTGGTCATGCTCCCTTCCGCCCAGGCCTACGTCGAGGCGCCGCACAGTCTCGGCGCCGTCGTGCAGCAATCCACCAATATCTTGGTTTGCGTCGTCGAAAAGGTGGACAAGGAAAAGAACCTGATCGTTTACAAAAAGGTCGAGGACCTGAAGGGCAAACATCCGACAGACGTGATCCGCCACAACATCGGCAAGGCCGGGTTCAATCCGCGCGAATGGCAATACTGCATGGAATGGGCCGAAGTCGGCAAGACGGCGATTTTCTTCCACAACGGCGGCGCCGGTGAAATGTGCATCGGCACTTATTGGTATCAAATTTATCCCGGCGGCGAATGGTGGAGCATGTCGCACGGCGAGCCGTTCCTGCTCCGCAGTTTCGCCGGCAAAGCCGAGAAGCTCATTCCGATTGTGAAGGACATGCTCGCCGGCAAGGACACAATCGCTCCGTGCATGATGGATGGCAACAAAGATGACTTGCACGTCCGGCGGGCCAAGATCCAGCGGTTGAAGGTCAGCTTGAAACTTCAGGACTACAACGAGAAGCGCGATTGGGCCGGCTGGGGCGGCGAAGACATTCGTGCTCTACGCGGCATGCCCGGTTTCAGCCACTACGCCGCGCTGAGCCGCGTCGATCCCGAGGCCCAGGCCGTGTCCGTCGCTGATTTCGACGGCGACGGCAAGCCGGACCTGTGCCTCGTCGGCGCCGGCAAAGTCGTGTTGTTGCAAAATGGCGGCGACTCGTACAGCGAAATCAACCTGCCGGGCGTCACGGGCTGCCGGGCCGCCGTGTGGGCCGACTACAACGGCGACGGCAAACCCGACCTGCTGCTGGCCACCAACGTCGGCCCCAAGCTTTTCACCAACATGGGCGGCGGAGTATTCCGCGACGATTCCAAGCTCCTTCCGTCCGAACCGAATTGGAACCTCACCGCTGCCGCCTGGATCGACTACGACGGCGACGGCAAACCCGACATCCTTCTCGGCAACGGCTACCACGGCTTGCGGCTCTATCGCAACAACCCGCCCAAGGACCTCGCCCTGAAAATGACCCCGCCGAAATTCGGCGATTGGCAATACATCGGTCCGTTCGACAGCACCAACCGCAAAGGCTTCGACACCGCCTACCCGCCCGAAAAAGAAATCGACTTGACCAAAGAATACGAGGGCAAGAACAAGCAAAAGATCAAATGGCAGAAAGGCAACTTCCCGGACGGCAACGTTCACAGTCTGATTCCGCTTTTCAAAGACAACCAGGATACCTGTTGCTATCTCTACCGCGAGATTGATTGCGCGACCGAAACCGAGTTGCCTTGTTCGTTCGGCAGCGACGATACTCTTTCCGTCTGGATCAACGGCGAGCGGATCATTCACGAAAACGTGGATCGTGCCGCCGCGGCGGACCAAAACCTCGCCACCCTGAAGTTGAAGCCGGGAAAGAACAAACTGCTCATCAAAATCTGCCAGGGCTACGGCGAGTGGGCTTTCTATTTCAAGGCCGGCGAACCGAAGTTCAACGCCACGGGGTGGTTCGTCGATGTGTCGAAGGAGGTCGGCCTCGGACCAGATGGGTTGTTCAGCCATCTGAAGGGCGACACGCTTGCAATTGCCGACGTGAACTGCGACGGCCGGCCGGACTTCCTGTATGGCGCCGGCACCGGCTGTTTGGCGATCAACACCAAGCAAGGATTCGTCGAATCGAAGGAGAGCGGCATCTCGTACAAGACCGGCAAGGTCGGGCCCGTCTTCGTCGACCTGGACCATGACGGCGCTCCGGACTTGTTCGTGCCGCAAAACGGCGTGTGCAAGCTGTTCCACAACGACGGCAAGGGCCACTTCACCGACATCACCGCCA
>JBGQCZ010000781.1:0-2928 GCA_041495645.1 Gemmataceae bacterium
CGTTCGCCGGGTCGCCGTGTGCCAGGTTGCCTCCTACGGTCGCCCTGTTCCGGACAATCGGATCAGCAATCACGCGCGCGGTGTCGAGCAGGATCGGGTATTTCGCGGCGATGATCTCCGTGCGCTCGAGTGTCGACTCGCGCGTCCCGCCACCGATCTTCAGGAATCCCCCTTCCTCCTTGATGTACTCCAGTCCCGGCACCCGGCCGAGATCCACGAGGTCGCTCACCTGACCGAGCCGGGTTTTGTCGACACCAAGGTCGCGCAATTCTATCGCCTGAAATTCGATAAGGGTCTCGAATTGGACCGCGAGCATCCGCAATATGACCAGCGCATCAAGGAAGCCTTCGAGGAGTTCATGAAAGAAGTGAACCAACATTTGACCGACAATCCGAAGAAAGCCGGTTACCTGGAGAAGTTGCTAAAGGACGGCACCATCGAGGGAGGCGGCGGCACGGCGGCCACGGTTTCGCACAAGGAAGTTCCCGGCTTTGCTCTGACGATGCGGCAAGTCGAAGGCCGCTGGTACATGGCCAATGAGGACCAGCCCGAGCGCCCCAAGTAAAGCTCAACTCGCGAGAATGCACCGATGCCTGACAACCTGATCGACCTGCGCAGCGACACCGTCACCAAGCCGACGCCCGCCATGCGCGCTTTCATCGCCGCTGCTGAAGTCGCCGACGACGTGTTCGACGAGGACCCAACCGTCCACAAGTTGCAGGATAAGGTGGCTGCCTACTTCGGCATGGAAAGCGCGTTGTACGTTCCGTCCGGATCCATGTCAAATCAGGTGGCGATCAAGACCCACACGCAGCCGGGCGACGAACTGATTTGCGAAACCACCGCCCACATTTACGTTTGGGAAGCCGGCGGCCCGGCCGCGCTCAGCGGTGTGATGTGCCGGACCATCGAAGGCGAATACGGCGTTTTGGACGTGTCACAGCTCGAAGGCAAGATTCGGCCGGCGAACGAGCATTACGCCCGTACGCGGCTGGTTTGCCTGGAAAACACGCACAATCGCGGTGGCGGGCGAATCTTCCCGATTGAGAAGATTCGCGCTATCAGCCAATGGGCACGCGCGAACGGTTTGGCGATGCATCTCGACGGCGCGCGGTTGTGGAACGCGATCGTCGCGACTGGTATTCCAGGCAAGGAATGGGCCAAACACTTCGATTCGATTTCCGTTTGCTTCAGCAAGGGACTCGGAGCGCCGATCGGTTCGTGCCTCGTCGGTTCGAAGGAGTTCATCGCCCGAGCGCGCAAGATCCGCAAGTTGTTCGGCGGAGCGATGCGGCAAGCGGGAATGGCCGCGGCCGGGGCGCTCTACGCGTTCGACCACAATATCGACCGCCTGGCCGAAGATCATCGCAACGCCCAAGTGATTGCACAGGCCATCGCCGACATTCCCGGCTGCCGTCTCGATCCGCCGGAAGTTCATACCAATCTGGTTTGGTTCGAAGTCGAGCCGGAGATGGGCACGGCGAAAGACGTGCAGACGAAGTTGAAACACCAGGGCGTGCTGGTCAACAGCACGTCGGCGCAGGTGTGCCGGGCATGCACGCACCTGGACGTGCCCGCTGCCCAGGCCGAGCGTGCTGCGGATGCGTTCCGCAAGGCGCTACGAAGGGCGGTCATGGTGTGATTGAGGACAAGGAGGATTCTTGCTATGCCCCGCCCGAGTTTCTAAGATTCGCTTCTGGCATCGCCCGGGATGCCCCGCCATCGGAGTCCGCAATGTCCTCCGATCAAATCCCGTTCGCCATCACGTTGCCCAGCGACCTGCGGTTGCTGGCGCTCGCCCGCACGTTCATTGAGACCGCCTGTTCATCGTTCGGTTGCGATCCGTGCTTCGTCGAATCGATTCAGCTCGCCGTCCACGAGGCGCTGCAGAACATTATCCGACACGCGCACGCCGGCCGCACTGAAGCCTTGCTTGAGATTCAGGTCGTGCCGCTTGAGGACGGGCTCGAAGTCCGAATACTGGACGAAGGTAAGCCATTCGATGTAGCAGGCGTTCCTTACCTGGAGCCGGGCGAGATGAGGATCGGAGGGCGTGGGGTATTCCTGATGCGCCGGTTGGTGGATGAAATGGCGTGCGAGCCCCGACGTCCGTGCGGGAACATCTTGCGCCTGATTAAACATCACAAACCTTCCGCCCGCCGCAATCTTGCCTGAGTTTCGCCAATTGCCGGTTCATTCAAGTCCCTTGCGCAGAAGAATTCCGCTCCTGTCGAATTTTTACACCTATAACCCTACTGCCGGTCACGATGGGCTTCTTGTGTACCACCTTCCAATCGAGGCGGGCGCAGGGCCGCACGAACGGCAAATTGCCTCAACCCTCTGCCCTACCCCGTCGATACACGGAATGACGCATGGGGGGCGGTAATTCCCAGTTTGCCGCCTGGCCGTGCGGGTATAATGACCCGTCATGGAAGTGGTCGCCACGATCCCGTCCCGAGCGACTGCTGAGGGAGTCTGGCTCCCTTCGATCGTTACAGGAACCCGGCGGTGGCTTCCCCGGTTCGACGAACACGGCCGCCAACGTCGGGGGAGACAGTATCCGATGTTGCAAAACGGTTCGAGTACGTGTCTGCAGGGCCCGCACTTGCCGACCCGGTTGCTTCGCAGCCGGCCGGCTGTTTCCCGCAAGGGGCTGTGCCAATCGGGCACGGCGCCCAAGGCGAACGACCCGACCATCCGGTACGAACTGGTGGCGCGGGTGCGTAAAGAAATCGCGGCGGGTACCTACGACACGCCCGAGAAGTTCGACGCAGCGCTGGCAAGGTTGCTTGAGCGTCACGACCAGGCATAGGACGCGCTTATTGCTCCCCGAACGGGACCATCGGGGTTCCGCCCGTTTCGGTTGGCAAGCCGGCGAGGGATTGTACAATAACCAACAAGAATGATTCTTGATTCGGGCATTCTCCC
>JBGQCZ010000782.1:0-2919 GCA_041495645.1 Gemmataceae bacterium
GAATTGTTCGGGCAAGGTCTGGTCGGTACGCCCGAGGACTTTGGAACCCGCGGCGAACGGCCGACGCACCCGGAACTGCTCGACTGGTTGGCGGTTGAATTCATGGACTCCGGTTGGTCGATCAAGCACTTGCTGCGTTTGTTGGTCACCTCCGCGACCTATCGGCAATCGTCCAAAATCACGTCCGAACTGCTGGCGCGCGATCCGTCCGACAAGCTTTTGGCGCGTGGCCCGCGGTTTCGGCTGGCCGCCGAGGAAATCCGCGACAACGCTCTGGCAATTGCCGGAACATTGAACTTGAAGATGGGCGGACCGCCGGCCCGTCCTCCGCAACCCGAAGGATTGTGGGCCAAGGTCAGCGGTGAAAAAACCGAATACGTGCCGATCGCCGGGCTCGACCAATTCCGTCGGGGAATTTACGTCGTCTGGAAGCGATCCTCCCCCTATCCCAGCATGGCGAATTTCGACGCGACGGCCCGGTTGACTTGCACGGTAAAGCGGTTGCGTTCCAACACACCGCTGCAAGCGCTGACGCTGCTCAACGATCCGGTGTACGTGGAAGCGGCCCGCGCGCTGGCTCGCCGCATCGAGCGCGAGTGCCCTGCTGCGACGTTGGACGAGCAACTTCGCTTTGGATTCCGCTTGTGCCTGTCGCGCGAACCGCGGCGGGAGGAAGTCGAAATCCTGCGAACGCTCTTTACGCACCAACGCGCGTCGGGGACCGCCGCATCGGCGTGGGATGCCCTGGCGACGACATTGTTGAATCTGGATGAGACCATCACCAAACCATGAATGCGCTTCTCCATTCGCTGAATCGCCGGGAGTTCCTTGCTCGCAGCGGGTTGGGACTGGGGGCGGCGGCGTTGTCGTCGCTGGCGCGAGGCGAAGCGCTCAAAAAGCCGCACTTCGAGCCGCGCGCCAAGCACATCATTTACCTGCACATGATTGGAGCGCCGTCGCAACTCGACCTGTTTGATCCGAAGCCGGTCCTGATGAAGAACGACGGCAAGCAGTGTCCCACTGAAATGATTCAAGGCAAGCGATTCGCCTTTATCGACTCGAGGTCTGTCCTCGGGGCTTCGCCCTATCGGTTCAATCGATTCGGACGAAGCGGGCAGATGTTCTCCGAGTTGGTTCCGCACATGGCCCGGATCGCCGACGATATGTGCATGATTCACTCCCTGCGCACCGAGGAAATCAATCACGCGCCGGGCCAGTTGTTCCTGCATACTGGCTTTGGCAGCGCCGGGCGGCCGAGCCTCGGTTCGTGGGTCGCCTACGGTCTCGGCGCCGAGAGCAAGAATTTGCCGGCCTATGTCGTGCTGCAATCCGGCGTGTTGGCCGGCGGCGGCGCGGCGCTTTGGTCGAACGGGTTCTTGCCCGGAGCGCATCAGGGCGTGCAGTTTCGCTCCGGCCCCGATCCGGTTTTCTTCCTTTCGAATCCCAGAGGCGTGTCGCGCGACGACCGCCGCCGCGTGCTCGACACTGTTCGCGACTTGAACCGCTTGCAATTGGCCGAGACCGGCGATCCGGAAATCGAAACGCGCATCGAGCAATACGAGCTGGCTTTTCGCATGCAGACCAGCGTGCCGGAATTGATGGACATTTCCAAGGAAAAGGCCGAGACGCTCAAGATGTACGGCGCTCAGCCGGGAACCAAGGGATTGTTCGCTAACAATTGTCTGCTGGCCCGCCGGCTCATCGAACGCGGGACGCGCATCGTCGAACTGTATGATTCAGACTGGGACCATCATGCCGATATTTCCGGGCGCCTGCCGGCCAAGTGCAAACAGGTCGATCAGGCTTCGGCCGCATTGGTGAAAGACTTGAAATCGCTCGGACTGCTGGACAAGACGCTGGTGGTCTGGGGCGGTGAGTTCGGCCGCACGGCGATGCGCCAGGGAGTCGATGAAAGCGGGCCGGTCACCAAACCGGGGCGCGACCATCAGAAGGACGCCTTTACGATCTGGCTCGCCGGCGGCGGGGTGAAATCCGGGTTCAGTTACGGCAAAACCGATGATTTTGGCTTGAACGTCGCGGAACACCCCGTTCACGTTCACGATCTGAATGCCACGATTTTGCATTTGCTCGGGCTCGATCACGAAAAATTGACGTTTCGTCATCAGGGCCGCGACTTCCGGCTAACTGATGTTCACGGCCACGTGGTGAAGGACATTCTCGCGTGATGGTTGCCACCGTGCCGATTCTCTGGGCGGTCCACATTTCGGCCGACGTGCTCTCGCGGCCGACCATCGCTCTCGGCTTCGCCGGCATGGCCGTACTCATCGCGATCGGTCTTTGGAGGATCAGCGACGAGGAAATCCCGCGCATCGCCCTCTTGACCGCCGCGTTCTTCATTGCGTCGAGCATTCATCTGCCCGTCGGGCCCACCAGCGTGCATCTGCTGATGAACGGACTGGTCGGCGTCGTGCTTGGCCGGCGCGCTGCCGTGGCAATTCCCATCGGCCTCTTGTTGCAAGCCTGGCTGTTGGGGCACGGAGCGCTTTCAACTTGGGGTGTAAACAGTTGCGTGGCCACCGTCCCCGCTCTCGCCGCCGGTCCCGCTTTTCGGCTGCTAATTGGCTCGCAGCGCCTTGGCTTCGCCGAAGGAACTCTTGCGGTGGCCTGGGTGCTGTTCCCGTGGTCGCTTCCGGTTGTTGCGCCGCTCGCGCTTGCCGAAAAACGGCTGAACTGGAGCGCCGAATTTCGCAGCGGGTTCATCGTGGGTGCGGCAGCCGTGCTGTTTACGGCCCTTCTGAATAGTGTGGTGTTGGCATTCGGCGGTGTTGAGAATTGGACCGCCGTCGCACTATTGGCGCTGGCCTTTCACTTGCCCATTGCCTTAGTCGAAGGTCTGGTTGTCGGTGCGGTGGTGAATCTGCTGATGCGGACAAAGCCCGAGATGCTGCGAATCGATCC
>JBGQCZ010000783.1:0-2906 GCA_041495645.1 Gemmataceae bacterium
GGGCATTGCGGCCCCGACTTGCCGGGGCAGAGTGGGCGGCTGCGTTGCCTCCTCCTCGGCATGGCTGGGCGCCTCAAAACGAACGGCCGGGAACTCGACCCGGGCGGCGGCCGCGAGCAACGCGCGCGCGCGCTCAAGCTCCAGCTTGGCTTCCGGATGAGCCGAGACGTACGCTTCCATCTCGCGAACTTCGGCTTCGTCGAGAAGTTCGTACAAGTAATCGAGCACCAGTTCGCGAAACCGTTCGTGAGTCAACATGACCAACTCCCAACTCAGAGGCTTTCAAGCAAGCACTTTGCGAAGTTTCTGCAAGGCGGCGCGCATCTGTGTTTTCACCGTGCCAACCGGGCTGTGGCGAATCTCGGCGATCTGCTCGTAGGTGAGCCCGCCGTTTTGCCGCAACAGAAAGACTTCCTTTTCCTCGGTCCGCAAATCGAGAATGGCCCGGCGCAGCCGATCGAGGTCTTCGCGATTCTCGACTGCGGCTTCCGCCGATGTTTCACGAGTGGCCATCATGGTTTCCTCGCCCATCAATGGTTTGGCCCGGCGATTCCACGCGGAGCGCTGCATGTCTTTGGCGGCATTCAGCCCGACGCGAAAGACCCAAGCACGCAGATTCTGAATGTCGCCCAAGCCTGCACGGCTGCGCCAGCACTTCAGGAACGCTTCCTGCGCCGCGTCCTGGGCGTCGTCGCGATTGCCAAGGAGAAACATCAAGGTGCTGATGAGCTCGTCGCGAAACTCGTTGAACGCGCGCACGAGGGCCTGCTCTGGAGTGGGTGCTCCTTCACAGACCGCGTCCGGTTTTACCGTCGGGCTCGCGCCGAGCTTGTTCATGGCTCCAACCTTACGACGAAGACAACCCGCATGCCGATTGGCCGATTCGGAAAAATCTCACGCCAAATTCAACGGATGATCTAGCGCATGCTAACCGCCGACGGCAGGCCGGACAAGAAAAAAGAGCGGCAACTGTCATGTTGAACCACGAATCGACTTGAACGTTTGAAATGCCCCGTCCTCGCTCAAGGATGATTGCCACGGATGAACACGGATAAACACGGATAAGAACCCATTGATTGCCTTATCCGTGTTTATCCGTGTTCATCCGTGGCTATTCTTGTTTCTTGTCGTTGTGTGTTCCATTCAAAGCATCGTTCATAAATTGACGATGTTGACGCCCCGACGAGGAACCCACATGCCGACGTTTGCGAAGGTCGAGACGCAGGTCGATTTCCCCGCCCTGGAGCGCGAAATCCTGCGGTTCTGGAAGGACTCCGACGCCTTCGAAAAGCTCCGCGCCAAGAACCGCGGCAAAAAAAAATGGTCCTTCCTCGACGGTCCCATCACCGCCAACAATCCGATGGGCGTGCACCACGCCTGGGGCCGTACCTATAAGGATGCCTTTCAGCGCTACTTCGCGATGACCGGCCACGATCAACGCTTCCAGAACGGCTTCGATTGCCAGGGCCTGTGGGTCGAAGTCGAAGTCGAAAAGGAACTCGGGCTCAAGAGCAAACGCGACATCGAGGAACTCGTCCCCGGCGATCGCTTCGCCAGCATCGACAAGTTCGTGAACCTGTGCAAGGAGCGAGTGAACAAGTTCGCCCGCATCCAGACCGACCAGTCAATCCGCCTCGGCTATTGGATGGATTGGGATCTCACCGACGCCGACTGGGCCAAGTCGCCCGACGAGCGCAAGTCCTATTTCACCATGTCCGAGGAGAACAACTACACCATCTGGGCATTTCTGAAGAAGTGCCACGATCGCAAGTTGATCTATCGCGGATTCGACGCCATGCCCTGGTGCCCTCGTTGCGGCGTGGGCCTTAGCGAAATGGAAGTGAAGGAAGGCTACAAACAGACGACGCACAAATCGGTATTCGTGAAATTCCCATTGCGAAACCGAGGGGATAAACCCCTCGGCTCGCCTGAAAGCTTGTTGGTTTGGACCACCACTCCCTGGACGCTATCGAGCAACGTGGGGGCCGCGGTCAACCCGGAACTGACCTATCTCAAAGTGAAGCACCGCGACGAAGTCTATTACATCGGCAAGATCGCCTTCACCGCCAATCGCTCCGAAGGTGAACAGGCAGTCGATGATGTCGAAGTGGAAACCGAATCTCCGCAAGGCAAGAAACCGCCCACGCAACGGCTAAAGACCATCGAGCAGTTGTTCAAGGAAAAAGGCAAGGACGGCTTTGAGATTGTCGGCGAATTGTCCGGCGTGGAGATGGTCGGCTGGACTTACGACGGCCCGTTCGATGAACTGCCGGCGCAAGCCAATCCTTCGGGCTATCCCGGCACGCTCGCCGAAGTCGTGCGTCGCCAGAATTGGGCACCAGAAGTGTCGGCGAAGGATGCCCATCGCGTCGTTGCTTGGAAAGACGTCGGCCCGACCACTGGAACCAGCATCGTTCACATCGCGCCGGGTTGCGGTAAGGAAGACTTCCAGCTCGGCAAGGAACAAGGTCTTCCGCCGGTCGCTCCACTCGATGAAGCCGGCACGTTTCATTCAGGTTTCGGGTTCCTCGAAGGCAAGCCCGCTTACGAACCTGCTACCACCGACGCGATTCTCGGCGACCTGAAGCAAAAAGGCCGGTTGTTTGCCTACGAGCAATATCCGCATAGTTATCCGCATTGTTGGCGCTGCAAGACGGAATTGCTTTTTCGTCTCGTCGATGAATGGTTCATCGACATGAAGTGGCGCAACGAGATTATGGACGTGACGCGGCAAGTGCAGTTCCTGCCGGAGTCGATCGGCGGGCAGGCCCGCGAGTTGAAATGGCTCGAGCAGATGCACGATTGGATGATCTCGAAGAAGCGCTTTTGGGGCCTGGCGCTGCCGATCTGGGTATGCGAATCGTGCGGAAAGTTCGACGTGGTCGGCGGCCGCGACGATCTCAAGA
>JBGQCZ010000784.1:0-2898 GCA_041495645.1 Gemmataceae bacterium
ATGGCGAAGGCCACGCCCGCGGCCAGCGGCAGGTGGGCGCCGACGATCGCGTGGCCGCCGTAGAAGCGGCGCGAGACGTCGAAGAGATGCATCGAGCCGCCCCGCCCGCGGGAGCAGCCGTTGGCCTTGCCGAACATCTCGGCCATCAAGGAACCGGCCGGCAGGCCGCGCGCCAAGGCATGGCCGTGTTCGCGATAGGTTGTGACCACGGCGTCATCCGGCTTGAACGCCTGCATCGCGCCGACCGCCACCGCTTCCTCGCCGATGTACAAGTGCAGGAAACCGGTGATCTTGCCCGAGGAGTAGAGCTCGGCGGACTTCTCCTCGAAGCGGCGGATGCGCAGCATCTCGTGCAGCAAGGCCAGGGCATGCTCGCGCTGCTCCGGGGAGATCATGGCACCTGCGACATCGTTCATGAGGCGAGCCCTTCGCATGAGTCCACGAGAACTTCACGGACGGTCAGCGATCCAGAAACCAGGAAAAGCGCACGCCGCCGGCGAGGGCGACTTTTCCTTCGATGAATCCCTTGGCGATCCCTTCTTCGATCCGGCGGTAAGCTTCATCGGGGATTTTCAGCGAACGCTCGATGCGCCCCTTGTCGTCGACGGCCGGAGCGCCGAGCCATTCCGTTTCGGTGACATTCCGGCAATTGCCGGTGATTCGCACAGTTGGCATGACTCGTTTCTCCTTTGTTCAAGTCTGTTCGAGAGTCGAGGTATCCCCTTCCGGCAAGCCCAGCTCACGGGCCTTGAGCAGCCGGCGCATGATTTTGCCGGCCCGGTTCTTGGGCAGGCTCGCAACGAAATCGATTTCTTTCGGGGCCACGGCGGCGCCCAAGCGCGTGCGCGCGAACGCCAGCAGTTCGCGCCGCAAGTTGTCGCTTGGTTCGAAGCCGGTCTTGAGCGCGACGAATGCTTTGACCACTTCGAGCGCGACCGGATCGGGCTTGCCAATCACTCCGGCCTCGGCCACGGCCTTGTGTTCCATCAAGATGCTTTCCACTTCGAACGGCCCGATCAAATGGCCGGAAGTCTTGATCACGTCGTCTTTGCGGCCGACGAACCAGAAGTAGCCGTCCTTGTCCTTGCGGGCCAGATCGCCGGTGAGGTAGAAACCGCCGGCGAAGCATTTCCGGTAGCGTTCCGGCTCTTCCCAATAGGCTCGGAACATCGAGGGCCAGCCCGGCCGCAGCGCCAGTTCGCCCTGAACGCCGGGCTCCGTGATTTCCTCGACCTGGCCATCGTCCTTGACCCGCATCACAAAGGCCTCGATGCCCGGCAGCGGCCGGCCCATCGAGCCGGGCCGGATATCCATCGAGGCGTAGTTGGCGATCATGATTCCGCCGGTTTCCGTCTGCCACCAGTTGTCGTGGAAGGGCAATCCGAACGCCTCGCGGCCCCAGACGACGGCTTCGGGATTGAGCGGTTCGCCGACGCTGGCCAAAAAACGCAGCGCGCGCAGGTCGTACTTTCGCACGATTTCGACGCCGGTTTTCATCATCATTCGGATGGCCGTCGGCGCCGTGTACCAAACGGTGACCTTTTGCTCCTGGAGAATGCGGTACCAGCGCTCGGAGTCGAAGTCGCCTTCGTCGATGATGCTGGTTACGCCATTGGTCAATGGCGCAATGATGCCGTAGGAAGTGCCGGTCACCCAGCCGGGGTCCGCCGTGCACCAGAAAATATCATCGGGGTGCAGATCGAGGGCGAGCTTGCCGGTGATGTGGTGGGCGACGACCGCTTGATGAACGTGCACGGCGCCTTTGGGCGTGCCGGTAGTTCCGCTCGTGAAATGCAGCACCGCGGGATCTTCCGGGTCAGTCGGCTCGATCGTGAATTGGTCGCTCGCCGAGTCCATTAGCATGCCCAGGTCGCGCGTCTCCGGCACGGCGGTCGGCTGGCGATCGTCGCCGATCAGCAAGACGTGTTCGAGCGCAGGCAGTGCACTTCGTAAGCCCGCCGCTTTGCGTCGATAGAGTGCTTCGGTGGTCACCAGCACGCGGGCCTTGGCGATGGCGAGTCGAGAACGGATCGGCTCCGGTCCAAAGGCCGAGAACAACGGGCAAAAGATTGATCGGTTCTTGAGTGTTCCCAGGGCCGCGATATACAACTCGGGAATACGGCCGGCGAGGGCAAAGACGCGGTCGCCTTTCTTCACGCCGAGATTCCGCAACGCATTGGCAAAGCGGTCGGTGAGGGAGCGGAGTTCGGCGTAAGTGTAATCTCGCGAAACCCCTGCCTTGCCAAGCCAGCGAATTGCAACCTTATCTTTGAGCGTTCCAACCGCATGGCGGTCCACGGCCTCGTGGGCAATGTTCAAGCCTCGTCCGCCCGGCAGGCCATCCAATTCCCGACGGGCCTGGTCCCAGGAGAAGGCCGCGCAGGCACGCCCGTAGTGAACCATGTTGGGGGGAAGTTCGCCTTCGTGCGGCGTCTTGACGATCTGGTCCCACGGCATCGTAGGGTCCTTGGGTACATTTTGGAACGGGCGAATAGGCTGATGCAAACGAAATGCCACAAGTGGGCATCGTTGTTGCTGATGCCTCTGCCTCTAAGTGATCGGGCGGCGAAAACTGGGCTGACGAATGCCACGTTGAGGATCGCCGCGCCGACTGTGCGTGTTTGACACAGGTATCCTCGAAAAGGACCAAAGCGGCACAGAGACTTGTGCGGCGCTCGAAAAGCGAGATTCTTATGGCACGCGAAAAGTTTATTCGTTGGTTTCGTGAGATCGGCGTTTCCGATATCGCGCTGGTGGGCGGGAAGAATGCCTCCTTGGGCGAGATGTATTGCGAATTGACACCGCGCGGAGTTCGCATTCCCAACGGCTTTGCCATTACCGCGGAAGGTTACCGCCAACTGCTGCAAGCGAGCGGATTGACATCGAAGTTGCGCGACC
>JBGQCZ010000785.1:0-2897 GCA_041495645.1 Gemmataceae bacterium
CGAGCGGTTGCTGCGCGACCAGATTTCGGAATTGCGGCTATCGTCGATTGCTCGAAAAGACGTTGAGCGCTCGCGACGCGTTCTCACGGACTTGCTGGCCGCCGGCGAGACCATTTACGGCGTCAACACTGGCTTCGGCAAGCTCTCCAGCCAACGGATCGAACCGCACGAAGTGTTGGCGCTGCAACAGAACTTGTTGCGGAGCCATGCCGTCGGCGTGGGCGAGTTGCTGCCGCGAGGCGTGGCCCGGCTGGCTCTGGCCCTGCGCATTCAAGCTCTGGTCAAGGGGTATTCCGGCGTTACCGTCGAACTCGTTCAAGCTTTGATCGAACTGTTCAATCGCGACGTGGTGCCGGCGATTCCGGAACAGGGCAGTGTGGGTGCGAGCGGCGATTTGGCGCCGTTGGCGCACCTCGCGCTGGTTGTAGTCGGCGAAGGTCACGCCTTTGTGGGGCATGGAACGAAGTTGCTCAGCGGCCGGGCTGCCCTTCGGCGCGTGCATCTGCATCCGTATACGCTTCAGGCCAAGGAAGGGCTTTCCCTTATTAACGGTACGCAGATCAGCACGGCATTGCTTGCCGACGCGCTCGTTCGGGCGCGTCACTTGTCTCGGATCGCCGATGTTGCCGGCACCATGACGTTGGAAGCGACGCGCAGTTCGATCCGGCCGTTCGATCCGCGCATTCAGGAAATTCGCCCGCATCCGGGGCAAATCAGCAGTGCCGCAAACGTGCGAAAGCTCATGCAGGGCAGCGAGATTCTGCCGTCGCACGCCGAGTGCGGCAAGGTCCAGGATGCCTACAGTATTCGCTGCATTCCCCAAGTTCACGGCACGCTGCGCGACGCGCTCGATCATATATTGAAAGTCGTCGAAGTCGAAATGAACTCGGCCACGGACAATCCGCTTGTGTTCTCCGACACGCGCGAGGTCCTATCCGGCGGCAATTTCCACGCCCAGCCGATTGCATTGGCTTCGGACTTGCTCGCCGCCGCGGTAGCCGACCTCGCCAGTATCTCCGAACGCCGAATTGAGAATCTGGTAAACCCGGACCTGAGCGGTCTGCCCGGTTTCCTCACGCCGCATCCCGGATTGAACTCGGGCATGATGATCGTGCAAGTGCTGGCGGCGGCACTCGTTTCGGAAAACAAGTCGCTCGCTCATCCCGCCAGCGTCGATTCGATTCCAACTTCGGCCAACCGCGAGGATCATGTATCGATGGCGCCGATCGCGGCGCGCAAGGCCCGGATGATCGTCACCAATGCCGAGCGGGTGCTGGCGGCGGAATTGTTGTGCGCCGCCCAGGGTCTGGAGTTTCGCCACGGGCTGCGCCCTGGAAAAGGCGCCGAGGCCGCGTATCGGCATATTCGCGAGCATGTCAAACCGCTAGGCCGCGACCGGACCTTGCACCGCGACATTGAGGCGGTCGAACGCTTGATCCGCCGCGGCAGCCTGCTGGAAACGGTCGAGGCCGCGTGCGGCGCGCTGCAATGAGCCAGCATTCGGGACGGCGTTGGCGGTCGTTCGTATAATTCAGAAAACGATCTTGTGTAACGCGGACACTTCTGTCCGCATTTCTTGGCGGACAGGAGTGTCCGCATTACGATTGCCGAGTTGGAGTCGAATATGCCCGGACGGCCCGTTATTGGCGTTGCCACGCAGACTCAGGAAGCGATTCCCGGCGAATTGCCGCCGTGCTGGATCATGGGGCAGCGTTATGTGAATGTGCTTCGGTCCGTTGGCGCCGTACCTTGGTTGATTCCGTTGTTCCCTGAAGATCGCGACACGCTGCGCGAGATTTATAAGCGGCTGGACGGGTTGTTTCTAACTGGCGGCGTGGATGTCGATCCGTCGCGTTACGGCGAAAAGAAAGAGTCGTGTTGTGGGCGTACCGATCCGGCACGCGATGAAGTCGAAATTCAGTTGATCCGTTGGGCAATTGAGGATCACAAACCAATTCTCGCGGTTTGTCGCGGGATTCAGGTAGTCAACGTCGCGATGGGCGGCACACTTTATCAGGACGTGTCCAAGCAGCTTCCGAAAGCGATGAAGCACGACTACTTCCCGACCGAAGACAATACGGCGCGCGATTTCCTGGCGCATTCCGTGGAATTCACACCCGGCAGCCGGTTGGGGCAGTTGCTTGATGCGACACCCGTCAAAGTGAACAGCATGCACCACCAGGCGATCAAAGAGTTGGCGCCTGGCCTCAAGCCAACAGCGGTCGCTCCTGATGGGATCATCGAAGGCGTGGAAGGGACCAACGGCCAATACCTTGTCGCCGTTCAGTGGCACCCCGAAGAACTGGCGGATCGCGACGCGGGTATGCGGCGGCTGTTTGCCTCGTTTATCGAGGCCGCGGGGTGACCGCGCCACTTGACGCTGCAATCGTCAATCCACATTCTGAATTTGACTCCACCTCCCCGCATCCCGGCAGTGCATGGACCGTGAATATCATCGCTGGTACAGCCCGTCGCTGAATCGCGACATGGAGTTGCTCGTGTTCGGCCACGCCGGCGCGCGCGTCTTGGTCTTCCCCACCTCGATGGGCAAGTTCTTCGAGTGGGAAGATCGCGGCATGATGAACACGCTCGGCGAGCATCTTCGCAACGGTTGGTTACAGCTTTATTGCGTGGATAGCGTGGATGCCGAAAGTTGGTACTCGCCGCGACACCCGGCGGAGCGCATGGCGCGGCACGAACAATATCACGGCTACCTACTGCACGAAGTGCTGCCGTTTTCCCGGCACAAGAACCCCGACCCATTTCTGATTGTGACCGGCGCGAGCTTCGGGGGTTTTCATGCGGTCAGCTTCGGTTTGCGCCATCCCGAGCAGGTCGGCCGCATCTTGAGCATGAGCGGGTTGTGCGACATCAAGCACTTCGGCGCTGGCCACTAC
>JBGQCZ010000786.1:0-2895 GCA_041495645.1 Gemmataceae bacterium
CCACGAACGCGTCTTCAGAAAATGCACGGTTTCAGTCGACAAGGGCAGTGAAACCGGCTCCAACAGGCGCACGAAATGCTCGGCCAGATCGATGATGTCGTCTCCGCGTTCACTCAACCGCGGCAAGTGTATTTGGAAACCGTTGACCCGGAAATACAAATCGTGCCGAAATGTCCCCTGCTCGACCGCCCGGCTCAGGTCCTGATGCGTAGCGGAAAGAACCCGCAAGTTCAACGATCGCGGTTGGTTCCCGCCCACCGGCAGCATTTCGTTGTATTCCAAGACGCGCAGCAGTTTCGCCTGCACGGGCAACGGAATATCGGCCAATTCATCCAAAAACACCGTCCCGCCCTTTGCCAACGCCAGCAGACCCTCTTTCGCGCTGGTCGCTCCGGTGAACGACCCCTTTTCATGCCCGAATAGTTCGCTCTCAACTAGATTCGGATTGAGCGCGGCGACATGAACGGGAATGAACGGCTTGTCGCGCCGGGAACTGTGGCGATGAATCGCCCGCGCCACCAGTTCTTTTCCCGTACCGCTTTCGCCGGTGATCAGCACACACACGCCGCGCGGGGCGACCAGCGCAATGCTCTTAAAAACCTGCTGCATCGCCGGGCTGCGGCCAATAATCTCTTCGACCGGTCCCATCTCCGCCGGAGGCGCGTCGACACGCGCCGGCCGATTCAGCGCTCGCGAGACCGCATCAAGCGCCTGTGATAAATCGAACGGCTTGGCGACATAATCGAACGCACCCCCCTCAAGGGCGCGCACCGCAGTGGATAGATTGCCGTGCGCCGTGACCACGATGATCGGCGCATCATTGGTCACGCGGCGAAGCTCGTTCAAGGCCGTGAGTCCGTCCATACCCGGCAAGCGCACATCGAGCACGACGGCGTGCGGTTTCTCGCGCTGGGCAAGCTCCAATCCTTCCTCGGCCGATGAGGCGACGAAAACACGATAACCCGCCCGCTCAAAGGCGCGCTGCAGCGACCAGCACACCGCTTCTTCGTCGTCGATGATCAAAACGCGCTTGGCCGACATGAAAAAGTCCTTGCGTTGTTGCGCGGACAAACTGAAGAGGTCTGTCCAGAATTCGGTGGGCAGCTATCCGGCGGCCTGTTCGCAACTTGCCCCGCCCGTCATCGCAGGCTGGACAGATTTTGACCACTGGTGGGATGGAAAAAAATCATTTTCATGGACATTTTGGGACATTTTGGGACACCCCCCAGAAAGCCGACTCTGAGACCGTTTGCCCAATAAGATTTTTTTCTCGGTGCCAAAAGGTGCCAATTGATGCCATCGCTCAATCCCATTGTTCGCAAGCTGCACTCGGCGCGTAACCTCCCTACCCAAAACCGCTATAGTATACATGCGCACCTTAGAAAGGGCAAGTTCGCTCCCAAACGGAAAGCCTCCACGAAAGCATGACCCGCAAGTCGGGACGACTACCAGTTCTTACTGCTAAGGCCGGCTCCAATCGTGATTCCGAACTTCAAACGGCAAATTCGCGGTGATGCTCGGCCCACTCTGTATTGTCAGTTTTGCCGAAAGCGTGCGGTTGCCTCGTAATAGCGGTCGGCTGTCCAAACAATCGTCGATCCCAAAATAGAATCGTCCATCATCCAGCCGTTTCAATTCAGGAACTGTGAGTTGCGGAAGAGGCCCACCGCCAACCGCATCCGATGCAATATCAATCGTGATTATGGGCCGTTCAATGCCAGACTTCGCACAGTCGATGATGCCACACAAAAGAACTCTCGAAGCTGGGCGGAACATTGTGCCCTCGGTCCAAATTTTGATTTGGCAACCGCCAGCGGTGAATTGTTGAGCATTCTTTCCGGGCGTAAGATAGTGCTCGGTTAGTCGGCGCTCGACATCCGAATCCAAAACTGTCACTGTCATTGCCTTCTTTTCGCAACCTGCAGACAAGATGCAGAACATCGCGGGTATCAGGGCAACCCAACGCAGATGAAAATCGTGTCCCAAGTTCATCTTCATCACCTTTCTAAAGAACCGCGTTGTTGCTTCGCCGTTCCCACCCGCTCAAACGGCTTCGGAATCGTCATGCCACGCCACCCTCCATGCTAACCGCCCATCGGCAATTCGACGCGAAAGCACGTACGGTCATTTTCGCGGGTCCAGGCGATCGTGCCGCCGTGAGCTTCGGCCACCTGCTTCGCCACCGACAATCCCAGGCCAATTCCCTCGGGCTTGCCGGTGACAAACGGCTCAAAAAGCCGGGCCGCGACCTGCGGCGGCGGGCCCGGCCCGGTGTCGCTGATCTCGATGACCCACTTCGATTCTTGTTGTATCAACCGCACTTCCACGGTCCCGTTCGGCCCCGCCGCCTCCACCGCGTTTCCCAACAGATTCAAAATCAAATGACCGAGTTGCCCGTGATCGCCGTTGACACTCGCCTCAATCTCGGGTTTCTTCCACATCAGCTCGGTATGGGCATGCTGGCATTGCGGACGGAGCAAATCCACAGCTTCTTCGATCAGGGCCCTGAGCGAACAACGCTCGATGCGCTGGCCCGTACGGCCAAGATCGAAGAATCGCTTCAGGTCGGTGACCATTCGCGACAACTGCCGCTCGGCAACGACCAGCGCCTCGCGATCGCCGCCAGCGCACGTGTCGGCGTGCAGTTGCACGGCCAGCTTCGCTCCCGTAACGGCATTGCGCAGTTGGTGCGCCAGGCCACCCGATACTTGATCCAGCAAGCGGGCCCGTTCGGATCGAGTCATCGCTTCCTGATATTGAGCGAGCTTTGCGGCCATTTCATTGACAGAGTTGGCCAAGTCGCGCAACTCGTCGTTTTGGCGCGGAAGCGGCATTGGGCTGAAATCGCCGTTGGCGATTAGCCGCGTGCGGCGCTCCAGGTTTTGAATCCGCCAC
>JBGQCZ010000787.1:0-2890 GCA_041495645.1 Gemmataceae bacterium
CGCCAAGCTCCCCTCGCGGCTAAACAGGGTCGTGAGCCTGCAGGACACATTTTCGGAGACCCTATGCGTTCCCACCGCTGCTTTTGCATCGTTTGCGCGATCGCCGCCGCGGCGCTGGCCCTGGTCGCGATCCTCTCGGCACCGACCCACGTTCAGGCCCAGGATAAGCCGGTCAGCTTTATCAACGATGTCGCGCCGATCCTGAAGGAAAACTGCTACGCCTGCCACGACGCCAAGAAACGCAGCGGCAAGCTGGATATGACCAGCTTCGAGAAGTTCATGGCCGGCGGAAGCACCGAAGCGCCCGTCGCCGCCGGAAAACCTGCTGAAAGCCTGTTGCTCGAACTGGTGCAGGCGAAAGAAAAGAAGCGCATGCCGCCCGAAGGGAAGGGCCAGCCGTTGACCAAGGAGCAGGTCGCGGTCATCGAACGCTGGGTTGCCCAAGGCGCGAAGCTCGATGGCGGAGTCGATGCCAAGAGCGATCTGGTGCGCGAACTACGCCTGCGCTGGAAACCGCCGGCCGTCATCGCGACTTACAACTTCCCGACTATCGTCAATGCGGTGGCCTTCACCCCCGACGGCAAGCATCTGGTGACCGGCGCGCATCACGAACTCACCGTCTGGAGCCTCGACGGCAAGCTCGAAAAGCGCATCTGGACGCGTGCCGAACGCGCTTATGGCATGGTGTTTTTGTCGGATGGCAAACTGGTGGTCGCCGGCGCTCGGCCGGGACAGGAAGGCGACGTTCGCGTTTATGACATCAACGGCCCGGGTCAGAGCAATCAAGGCATCACGATGATGAACGGCGTCGATGATCCGAAAGTGATGCTCAAGCAGTTGCTCGATTCCGATGATGCGGTCTTGGCCTTGGCGCTGTCGCCGGACGGCAAGCGTCTCGCGGCGGGCGGCTGCGATCGCGTGGTTCGCGTGTGGGATATTTCCGGCGGCGTCCTGAATGCCAAGCTGGAGCAGTCGATCGAGAATCATGCCGATTGGGTGCTGGGCATCGTGTTGGCCGCAGACGGCAAGCACCTTTTGACTTCGAGCCGCGACAAGACCGCAAAGGTTTGGGACCTCAGCACGAAGGAATCGGTCATGACTTTCCCGGATCACCAATTCCCGGTTTACGCCGTGGCGGTGAAAGCCGACAGCAAGGTCGGCTACTCGGTAGGCGAAGACAAACAACTGCGCATTTGGAACGCGGTGGCGGAAGGGAAACAGGTGAAGGCAATTGGCGGACATGGGGACGCGGTGCTTCGCCTGGTGGCGCACCCGAAGCAACCGCTGCTCGTTACCGCATCCGCCGACAAGACCGTGCGCACCTGGAACGCCGATAGCGGAGCGGCGGGGAAAACTCTTTCCGGGTTGAACGACCAGGTTTTCGCGCTGGCCCTCAGCGCCGACGGCACGATGGTCGCCGCCGGCGCGTATGGCGGGGAAGTCGCGATCTGGAAAATCCCGGACGGCACGCTGGTGAAATTGTTCAACGCTTCACCAGGTTACGTCGCCAAGAAATGACTCCCGAGCGCCGCCGCGAATTGGAAGTCGCGTACCTCGACGCCAACTACTGGGTCGATGGCCCGGCGTGCCATTTCGCGATCCGAGTCGGCGCAACATGCGAACCGCTCGAAGAACTCCTTCGCCGCGAACACGCGATCGACTGGGCTTTCACCACCGCGTGCAATCCTCTCTCACAGCCGCTCTCGGATGAAGTGAACTTAATGCGCATGAGCCATCTCGTTGCGGACCTTAGCGTGGCGGGTTACCGTTTCCATCCAGGCGAAGGCACCGCACGCGACGATTCCTGGAAGCCCGAACCGAGCGTCTTTATCGTCGGCATCAGCGAAACCAAAGCCATCGAGATTGCGAACCGATACGGTCAATCGGCCATCATTGTCGGCAAAGCCGCCCAACCCGCTCGGCTCGTTTGGACCATTTCCGATACAACGACTTCCAACGAATTCACTCGAGGAACCTCCCCGTGACGCGACTCCTGCTCATTGCGGTCATTGCGTTCCTGCCAACGTCTTTCGCGTCGGCCCAGTTGCGCCGCCCACGCCCGCAGCCGGCCAATCCGCCCGTTCTGCCCGATCCGCCCGCCACCAAAGCTGAATCGATCAAGGTCGCCAAAGACTTCAAGGTGGAGTTGCTTCACTCGGTGCCCAAAGACAAAGAAGGCTCGTGGGTCAACATGTGCGTGGACCCGAAGGGCCGGCTGATCGTGTCCGATCAGTATGGCGGGTTGTATCGGGTCATTCCGCCCGCAATTGGCGGCAAATCGGAAGAGACGAAGATCGAACGCATACCCGTGCCGCTCGGTGAAGCGCACGGATTGCTCTGGGCGTTCGATTCCCTTTATGTCGTGGTGAACAAAGGCCAGCGCTACGAAAGCGGCCTGTATCGCGTGCGCGACGCGCAGGGCAATGACACGCTTAACACCGTGGAAATGCTGGCCCGCATCAGCGGAGCGGGAGAACATGGTCCGCATGCCGTGCTGCTCCACCCCGGCGGCAAGCGCCTGGTTATTGTTTGCGGCAACATGACACCGTTGATGAAATGCGACCAATCGCGCGTGCCGACAATTTGGGGCGAGGACCATCTGTTGCCGCGCATGCCGGACGGCCGCGGCTTCATGAAGGGCGTACTCGGCCCAGGCGGCGCGATCTACGCCCTCGATCCCGACGGCACGAATTGGGAACTGCTCAGCGTCGGTTTCCGCAACGAATTCGACGCCGCGTTCAACAAAAACGGCGATCTGTTCACGTTCGACGCCGACATGGAATGGGACATGAATACGCCGTGGTACCGGCCCACGCGCGTTTGCCATGTGACCAGCGGCAGCGAATTCGGCTGGCGCAACGGCGCGGGGAAATGGCCCGCACACTACGCC
>JBGQCZ010000788.1:0-2889 GCA_041495645.1 Gemmataceae bacterium
GAGTCAGAGTCCAAACCGGGGCCTCGAAGACTCAGCCCCGGCCACGCGAACCGTCAATTCAGGACGGTTGAGGCACTAGGGTCATTTCTTTCGCCCTTGCGGCGCCAAACGGCGAATTGAGCCAATGAAGCATCTAGGGAACCGAAACGTATTCACGGAATGGTTTGAGCAAACACAGACTGACGTAGAATGCGAAATCGAGATCTTGGTCGATGATGGCCGCTTTGCGCATGATGTCGCGAGCGCTCTTGATGAGCGAGCCCAACCGCTGGGCAGTGGTGAGAGGATCGGCGGTTTCAGCTTTCTTGCGGGCCAAGCGTCAGTCCTCGGATGGGTCGTAGCCAAGCGTACGAGTCCGGTCTTCGTTCGCTCCAGTCTCCAACCATTCGATTGGTTTTTCGTCGTCGCGCTCCGCGTTGACCCAAACAACCTGCTGTATCTGCTCAACGCTTGCAGCGATGTTGCGAAAGTCATCCCGCGCGGTCTCGTCAAGTGAAACGACTCGGCGATCCGTGGCCAGCGCCAATTCCACGAGGCGGCAGTCCTTCAGGATTTTGCCCTTTTTTTTTCGCGATCGCCATGTCAACGACGAACTCCTGAAGCTCGTGAAAATCAAGGGTATGAAATTCGACTCTTCCTCTCTTGCCGACCATTTGCGCTCGCCAGCGCTCGGCGAAAGGACTTGCGTGATTTCTCCATTCCTCGCGCAGGTGTTCCGAAAAGGCGATCCTGTAGGAATTCGCCATGAGAGCGATCAGGAAATCGCGGCAGGCTCGGGCGCTCGGGGTTTCGCCGACCTTCCCGGCGCGCGCCGCCACCGACGCATCGACGACGAGGCGCGGAGGCAACCACTTAGCCATGAGGTTTTCCAGCGAGTCTCGCGTCGGCAGCATCAAGGTAGCGGCGCTGCGCTTCGAGTTCCGTCGTGCCGAAGTCTTCCGGCCAATTCTCGCATGCTCCGGCATCGTCCATGTCCGCGCTGCGAATGGTCGTGGCGCCATCTTTTGGATCGCGGGTGAACCAGTGCAGTTTGACCTTGTCGGGAGCGAGCTTGCCTTCGGCAACGAGGGCCTGGATGCTGATGAGCAGCAGCGAGCTATGGGTTTCAACGACCACTCTAACGCCTCGTTTCGCGGCATTCGCCAATATCTGCGCCATTGCAACTTGGGCGCGCGGATGAAGGTGGGATTCTGGTTCTTCGATGTAAACCATGTCGTCTTTACCCGCCACAATTAGGGCCGTCACGACTGGAAGTGTTTGAGCGACGCCAAATCCAACATCGGCGATGTTTACAAGATCATTCGCGCCGTTTCCGGCGGCAACCGGCATTCGTCCGACACGAAGCTCGACGTTTGCATCATTCAGCCTTACAGCCGTCACTCTTCGTGTGAGTCCAAGAAGCCTCAAATCGTCCGCAAGTCGCGCTAGGCTTTCGGTATCTTTCTCAGTAACCCATTCGGAAATCACGCTCGCAACGTATCGGTCAAACGTGCCTTCGAAGAATCGGCCTACTGCCGCAACTGGATAAACGCGCTCTGGGTTTCCGCGAAGCGCGGGCAAATGAATAATGCCCCGAAACAGTTGAGCGAAGTTCGCACTCGGCACGTATGGCTGACCGATCATTTCGCCCGGGTGGTCGCGATCGACAATGGTTGCTTCCAAGAAACAGCGATCGGGCATAACCCTCCATTCCAACTTGTGCGAAGAGCCCGTCGCCTTTTGAACATTCTTGAGCGCATTCGAAAAAAAGGGGGCCGCGTTTAACTCATCGTGTGAAAGATCAAGTGTGAAATGGGTTGGTACATTGGATCAGAGTATCGTTGACGCCGCAAGGCAAGGCGCTTTTTCGCGTCCCACATGTACTGAAAGTCGATCGTACTATGTTGCTCGCTTTCCACTTCAAAGTAGAACCCATGTGCTACGACGTTCTTTGATGTCCTTGCAAGCATCTGCTCGACGGAAGTGAATTTCACATTTGGTCCGATGAGCATCAACGGACCAGGGTCAACTGTGGAATCAACCGTTTGTTTCAGCAGCAGAAGCGGCTGCATCATGCTCGATTTGCCCGAGCTGTTTACTCCCGCGAGGATGGTCAATGGACGGAAATCGATCGACTGTTTGCGAGCGATTGATTTGAAGCCTTTCACCGTGATTCGAGTCAGCGCGTTGTCCTCCCCGTGATGCCTGCGTCGGGGTTTTCCGTTAGTCTTCATGGCGATATTTTTGATTTCGCGCCTACGCCGCGTAGAGCAACGTCTCCAATTCGGTCACGGCGGTTCGCAACCGCTCCGGCCCTCCAAACAATTCTACAATCTCGCCGACGTTGCCATGCTCCGAAATCGGCGGCACTTCGAGCACATCGGGAAGGACAAACTGCGCGGCGCCGAATACCCCCGGCAGGAATCGAATTCCTGTGGTTTTTCTCGGGAAAACACAGTGGAAGCCGGACAGGCGGCGCACAATCCGGCGCACTTTGAGCCAGGAATCCATTCTATCGACGCTGAGCTTGCTCGCCTCATCGAAGCGTGGCCATCGCTCTCGCCGCGAATCCGCGCGGCAGTTTTGACATTGATCGACGCGAAATCCGGCTGAACGCGAAATCACCCGCTAGGAGCTCTAGCTTCGCGTCAGTGCCACGATTGGGAAACAAACCGGCCAATGGAGTCGCCCAGTGCTCTCGACGCGACAGAGGTAACAGCAACGACGTCGTCAACGAAAAGAGCCGCGGGACTGACTGCCGCGGCTCTTGCGAAGTCTTGCGAGTTGGTGCGAAATTGGCGTTCAGCCAACCACCAAATGCCCTTCAGCCGATTGACGACCGCATGATGGGTGTCGATGTCGGGATAGAGCGAGTGTCGGCGCTCACCGCAATAAACCGATTGAAATGCC
>JBGQCZ010000789.1:0-2879 GCA_041495645.1 Gemmataceae bacterium
CGCGTCCGAAACGCGCAGCGCCGGCTGTTTGCGCCGCCAGCGCCACCAACCCAACAACACTGACAATGGCAGCAGCAACAGAAACCAGGGATTGGAAAACGAAGGCATCACATCACCCCGTTCACAGAGCCGCTCTTCGTCCGGGCAAACCGCGCTTGATTCGGCTTGGCTCGTGGCAGGCGCCCGAGGTCGGCAACATCTTGTCCGGACTGCAACAACCGTCGGGATTGAATGCTTGCCGCAAGCGGACCATCACCGCGAGATCCTCCGGTGCAAACAACTTCGGCATGAAGTCAATCTTCTCGACACCAATGCCGTGTTCGCCCGTCACGCTGCCGCCGCAAGCAATGCACTCTTCGAGAATCTCGTGGCTCGCTTCAAGCACCCGTTTGACCTGATCCGGGTCGCGCTCGTCAAACAGCAGGATCGGGTGAATGTTCCCGTCACCCGCGTGGAATACGTTGGCGATACGGATACTGTACTTTTCGCCCACGCGCAGGATGAATTGCAGGATGTGCGGCAATTTCGTGCGTGGCACCACACCATCCTGCGTGCAATAGCTAGGCGCTAGCCGGCCCACCGCTCCGAATGCTTGCTTGCGGCTCTTCCACAAGAGCAATCGCTCGTCGGCGGTGGCCGCTTTGCGCACTTCCCGGGCTTTGTTTCGCCTGGCAATCTCCGTGATTCGCTCGGCATCGCGGTCAAGGCCCGCGTCCAATCCGTCCACTTCCATGATCAGTACCGCCCCCGCGTCGAGTGGAAAGCCAACATGAAACGCCGCTTCGACGGCCCCGAGAATTAGCCGGTCGAGCATTTCCAACGCACCCGGGATGATTCCAGCGCCGATGATTTCGCTGATCGCATTCGTAGCGTCGTCAACCGTTTCGAAAACGCCCAACAACGTTCGATACGCTTGCGGATTCCGGGTAATGCGGCACCAGCACTTGGTGACGACGCCAAATGTCCCCTCCGAACCGACGACTACGCCTGTAAGATCATAACCCGGATTGTCCTCGGTCGGCCCGCCAGTCCGCACCACTTCGCCGTCAGGCAGCACCAATTCGACACCCAGAATGTGATTGACCGTCACGCCATATTTCAGCGTGTGCGGGCCGCCGGAATTGGTAGCAACGTTCCCACCAATCGTACAAGCGCCTTGGCTCGACGGATCGGGCGCGAAGTGCCAACCGTACGGCGTCAGATGCCTCGTGAGCCACAGATTGACGACTCCGGGCTCGACCACGGCGTACCGGTCGCGGAGGTTCACTTCGAGAATGCGCTTCATCTTGGACAGGCAAATCATCACACCGCCGCCAACCGGAAGGCACCCGCCAGCCAGGCTCGTGCCCGCTCCTCGCGGCAGAAACGGTACGTTGAATTCGCGGCAGGCGCGAACGATTGCGACAACCTGTTCGGTACTGATGGGAATCGTGACGTAGTCGGGCTTGTTTTTCTCGATCGTGAAGCCGTCGCACTCGTAGACGAGCAAATCGCTGAGGTTAGTCAGGACACTTTCGGGACCAACGATCGAACATAAGCGGTCGAGAAGACTCATGCGAGAACCAAGTTACGGGGCGCTGAACCCGGAGTTGGTCTATGGATTCGACTTCGGATGTTTAGTTGCCGCCGACGCCGCCGTGCGGTACCATCGGCCTCATGAGCACCAGCGACGAGCGAATTCCCATCATCGGCATCGGCGGCGACGGAGCGGCCGGACTGGCCAGCCGTTCGCGCGACCTTCTCGCCCACGCCGATCTCATTCTCGGCTCCGACTCCACCTTGAACTTGTTGCCGGAATTCAAAGCGCGGCATTTTCGCATCGGTTCCGACTTGCAAGAGGTCGTCGATACGATCAAGAGTGGGCTTGGCAAGAAAAAGATGGTCGTCATTGCAACGGGTGATCCGCTATTCTACGGCGTAGCCCGCTTCCTCTGCGATCGTATTGGCAAAGATCATTTCGAGGTCGTTCCGCACGTCAGCAGCATGCAGTTGGCTTTCGCTCGCGTCAAGGAATCGTGGGAAGAGGCCTACTTGACTGACCTGGGCAACCGTGCCATCGACGACGTGATCGATCGCATTCGCATCGCTGAAACGGTCGGCATGTTTACCAGCGAACAACACGGCCCGCCGGAAATTGCCCGCGAATTGATGGCCCGCGGCATCGACTATTTTCGCGCCTTCGTGTGCGAAAACCTCGGCGGCCCGGACGAACGCGTTACGCAGGGAGACCTGTCCGACATCGCCGTCATGCAGTTCGATCCGCTCAATGTCGTAATTCTGCGGCGCAAACCCAACCGCCCCGACGCGCCCCGATCCGATCGCAGGCTGATGCGATTCGGCAACCCCGATGAAGTCTTCGCCCAAAGCCGACCGAAGAGTGGGTTGATCACTCAAGCGGAGGTACGGGCGCTCGCTTTGGCCCAAATGGATTTGCACCCAGGCATGGTCGTTTGGGACATCGGCGCCGGTTCCGGCTCCGTCGCGATTGAAGCTGCTCAATTGGTTACCCCCGGTTTCGTTTACGCTATCGAACAGGAAGCCCCGGACTATCACTTGATCGTGGCGAACATGGACGCGTTCGGCGTGAAGAACGTGAAACCCGTGTTCGGCATGGCGCCGGCCGTCTTTCACGGCTTGCCCAATCCCGACGCGATCTTCATCGGCGGCAACGGCGGCGAAGTGGCCCGACTGCTCGAAGCCAGCTTCGCGGCTCTGCGCCCCGCGGGACGCCTCGTGGTCAACGTCGGAACGATCGAAATGTTTTCCGCCGTGTATGCGGCGATGAAATCGCTCTCGACCGGCGCGCAGATTCATCTCGTAAATATCTCCCGTGGAGTCGAACAGCTCGAAGCTTTGCGCTTTGAGGCTGTGAATCCGAC
>JBGQCZ010000790.1:0-2879 GCA_041495645.1 Gemmataceae bacterium
CCGTCAATTGAGAAAGGCGCGATGCCACTCCCGGCCCCCTCTCCCCCGCCCCACTGCGACTTGTGATTTCAGCGACCGAGCGGGGCGGGGGAGAGGGCGGGGTGAGGGGGAAAGCGTGCGGCATACGGCTGGCCCCCTCACCCCCATCCCCGCTCCCCCGCATCAAGATTCTGACAAACGTCAGGCCGTTGCAGGCGGGGGAGAGGGGCGTGGAATTTCCGCGCGTGGGGAAATCTCCACGGTCCGCAGCGTCATTTCCCCGCGAATGTGGGACAGGCTCTCTTCGAGTCCCTGCTTCAATCGTGTGAAGAGCGGCTCTCGCTTCTGAGTATTCACGATGGTTCCTTTGGTCACCTGTTCAGTACCCGCAAGTCGCCTTCGCGGCGGGTGACGCCGGCGCGGTCGAGATATTCGCAGAGCGGGACGGCGTATTTGCGTGTGGTGCCCAGGAGGTCGCGGATTTCGGCGACGGTGAGGCCGGGTCCGCCGGCGTTGAGGCGGGCGGTGACCAGGCGGCGCATTTCGCTTTCGGCGTCGGCGTGCAGATACACTTCGGGCGAGACCCGCACGAGTAGTCCCTCGGCCGCGCAAACGTCGAAGAGGTCGCCGAGATTGGCGGCGTTGCCGCCGGCCTGGTTGGCGAAGCTGGCGGGGTCGGGCGGAGTGAAGCGGGCTTCGAGAAACGCCTGCACGAGGCGGTCTTTGAGTTTGCGGAGATTGGCGCTGAGCAGCGGCTTAAAGTTCGCCCGGGCGATGCGGCGCAGATCGCCGATCAATTGCTGGCGCTGGATCAGGCCGTCGACCACCGCTTGCACGAGTGCATTGTCGCCGACGTATTCGAGCTGCGCTTGCACTTTCTGCCGGTCGTGCGAGGCCATGAGCGGGTTTTGTTTGTGGAGCGTGTCCAGCACAGCGAGCAATTTGTGTTCGAGTTCGCCGATCAGGTCGGCGTGCAACAAGCGACTGCGCGATGAGCCCAATGCGATTTCCACCAGTCGATACGTTTGTTTGAGTTGCTCGATGGTCATTGCGGCCTCGATCGGCCCAAAGCCGCCGCCGCGGACGAGGTCGGCCACGGCCACGCCCGTATAGCCGCAAAACCAGGCCACCATCAGCGCGCGTTCCTCCGTGCCTCCGGACCAGAGTTTTTCGATTCGCTCGAGTTGTTCCAAGTGCCGGCGGCGAATCTTACGTGTGACGGGTTGCAACACCTGCCCGCCGCCCAGGGTGTGGGCGGCCGACGATTCGCGAACCACGAACGGCTGACCCCACGTGGCCGTGACCGCATCCTCGGCGAAGAGTTGGGCGAGCCCCCAGTGTCCGGGTTGAATGGCGTCGCAATCGAGCAGCGACAGCGTGGCCATGACTTCGGCGGTGCCGACGTGCAGGCGCACTTGGGTGCGATGCTTGAGCGGGCGGCGGACTTCCGGCAGAGCGAGCAAGCGCACGGTCAAGGCCCGCGACGGCTTCAGATAGCCGGGCGTGGCAAGTTCCTGGCCGCGCAGCGCATCTTCATGTGCGATGCCCGCGAGATTGATTGCGGCCCGCTGCCCGCGATGGACTTCGTCCACCGGCTTATCGTGGTTGTGCAGCGAACGGACGCGGACTCGTTCACCGCGTGGCTGCCATTCCACGTCGTCGCCGACGCGCAGGCTTCCCGACGTCACCGATCCCGTCACGACCGTGCCGTGACCCTGCACCACGAACGAACGATCAATCGCGAGTCGAAACCACTCGTCGCCGCGATTTTCGTCAATCTTGCGGCAGGCGTCGGCAATGGCGGCTTTCAATTCCGGAAGACCCAGCCCCGTGATCGCGGACACGGGAACGATTGCCGCGTCGGCGAGGAAGCTGTCGCGAACGAGTTCGCGAATCTCCATCGCGACAACTTCGCGGGTGGTTTCATCGACGAGGTCGGCCTTCGTGAGCGCGATCACGCCATGCCGCAATCCGAGCAGCTTGAGGATTTCGAAGTGTTCGCGGGTTTGCGGCATGATGCCGTCGTCGGCGGCGACGACCAGCAGGGCCAGATCGATGCCCGTGGCCCCGGCGAGCATGTTCTTGACGAACCGCTCGTGGCCGGGCACATCGACGATGCCCAATCGGAAATCGCCGAGATCGAGCCACGCGAAGCCGATGTCAATGGTGATGCCGCGTTCTTTTTCCTCGGGCAGGCGGTCGCAATCGATCCCGGTCAAGGCCTTCACGAGTGAAGTCTTGCCGTGATCGATGTGACCGGCGGTGCCAAGAATCAGGTCGCGCGGCATGATCGAACTCCTTTACGGCCTATTGTAGGAGCAGCTTGATCGCGCCGAACAGCACTGGTCGATGCATAATGGATTGTGCTATGCTGGTTCTTGGAGCGGGCAATTGAATCAAGAGCGGAAGGTCGATCATGTCTCCGAAACAACGGGTACTTGCGATTGTCAGCGGCTTGCCCGACGACGTTTCACTCGACAAGATCCGGGAACAGATTGTCGAGCGCACGATTGAAAACGGCGACTTTCCATCGAATGGGGCGGACGTGAAACAATCGTTCTCCACTGAGGAATTTGTGTCCCAGTCGATTTTCGGGATTTGGGCCGATCGCACTGACATGGCCGATTCCGAGTCATGGGTCCGTCAGGAGCGCGCGACATGGCAACAGCGCCTTTCCCGCCCGGACTGACGGACACGGACATTCTCATCGACGCGTTGCGAAATATGTCAATTGCCGTGAATTTTCTCGCGGACCAACAGGCTCAAGGCGGGATCCGGCTTTCGATCGTCTCGGCGATGGAATTGGTGGTCGGTTGTCGAAATAATGCCGAGCTGGCGCAACTGCAACAATTCCTCGCCACAACAATAACTCAACCTGTCACTTCCACTGGATCACGGCA
>JBGQCZ010000791.1:0-2872 GCA_041495645.1 Gemmataceae bacterium
AAATCATCGCTCAGGGCTTCTGCGGGTTCCATCACCATCAGGTTTCCGGTCTCACCATCGGCCACGACGGCTGGCTCTACATCACGAGTGGCGACGATGACAACTACGTCGAAGGCTCCGACGGCAGCCGCTCGACCGTGCTGCGCACCGGGGCTATCTTCCGCTGCCGGCCGGACGGCTCGCAGATGCACGCTTACTCGATGGGCTGGCGCAATCCCTACCGCGACGTGGCCTTCGACACCGCCTTCAACATCTTCCACGTCGATAACGACAATGAAGACGGCAGCAAGTTTACGGGCTGCCGATTGATGCACGTGCCCGAGGAAAGCGACTTTGGCTGGCGGCTGTTTACCGGGGCGCGATGCTGTCGTCCCGATTTTGTTCGCGGAGCGGTCTTTGGCGAACTGCCGGGCAAGATGCCGGCCATGCTCAAGACCGGCCGCGGTTCGCCCGCCGGCCTGCTGATTTACAACGACATGCAATTCCCGAAACAGTATCGAGGCCTGCTCTATTACCCCGACGTGTTCCGCAAGCTCATTCGGGCCTATCACGTTCAGCCCGACGGCTCGACCTTCCAGGTGGCCGAAGAGTTCGAGTTCATGAAGAGCGACGATCCGCTCTTCCGCCCGTGCCACATGGTCATCGGCCCGGACGGCGCGATGTACATATGCGATTGGCGCACGGACTCGGGCGGGGCCGGGCGGCTCTGGGGCGATGGCCAGCACGGCCGCATTTACCGCGTGAGTTGGGCGGGCACCAAGGATGATTCGGCAATTCCGCTGCGCGGCCTGGATAGCTGGTCGAAAGTCGCCCAACAATCGGACGAAGATTTGATCAAATCGCTTTCCGGAGATGAATTCAGCGAGCGCATGGTCGCCCACCGTGAACTGATGCGCCGCGGGCCCAAAAACCGCCCTGCCCTACTGACACTCCTTGCCAACCCCAATGCACAGCTTCACGCCCGCTTGCACGCACTGGGCGTAATGCAAGCGATGTGGAACGACGACGTCCGCAACGCCTTCATCGGCCTGCTGCGCGATCCCAATCCGGATTTCGTGCGTCTCGCGGCCGATGGTCTGTCGCTGAATTGCGCGTTCGGCGACCCGGCGGCGCATGCGGGGTTGATTCAAGCGCTGGACAACGGAAACGCGGCGGCCAAGCGCGCCGTGGCACTCGCAATTGGCCGCATCGGCGCTCCCGGCGCCGAAGACTACCTGATCGTCGCGTTTCGAAGCGATCCGGGCGGGGACGTCTATCTCACCGATGGCTTGATCCGCTCGCTCGAACGGTTGGGCGCGCGCGGGATTCAGAAGTTCGTGGAAATGGCCAACTCTGGCGTCGAGAAGCAGATCGATCGTGTTGTCGATGCCTTCGCGACCTTACGAACGCGCCCGGCCGTGGAAGCCTTGCCGAACCTGTTGCAAAACCCGCACGTACGGCCGGCTCAGCGCGTCGAGTTGATCAAGTCGTTCGGCAACTATCTTTTCGATCCGCCGCTCGGTCCGGATCTGCTCATCAGCGCGCTTGAAAAGCAGACCGAGCAACCCGCGGAGGTGAGAAAAGCCGGGCTGGAGATGCTCGGCGCGTTCGGCTCCACGCGCAACGTGAAATTGGTAAATCTGTTGCTACATTGGATCGAAGATCCCGACCCGGAGATGCGGCTCACGGCCATCCGGACCGTGGAGCAAACCAAATTGGTCGAAGCCGTCCCGCAGTTATTGAAGCGCGTCGGCGATGAGACCTGGACGCCGCAAGAGCGGACGGCGATCGCCAAAGCGCTACGGCCGTTCTCCGACAAGATGATTGTGCCGCACATGCTGGTCATCGTTCGCGACGATCGTTTGAAATCGAACGAAGGCCGCGGGTTGCGCCTCGAAGCACTGCGCACCCTCGCTCAAGTCGATTCCAAAGCCGCTCAGTCCGCCGCTGAAATGTACCTGGAAAAAGAAAAGGATGAACTGCAACTTGAAGCCGTGCAAGTTCTCGGCAGGCAACCGGCCGGCGCCAAGAAAGTGGCGGAGTTGTTCGTCGCCAAGAAATTGCCGCGCGAATTCCTGCCGCAAGTGACCGAGAACCTCCGCAAGCATCTGGCCAAGGATGAAAGCCTCGGCAAACTGCTGACCGAAGTGATGAAGGGCGGGTTACTCGTGTCCTTGGACAAGAGCCAGGTGTTGAAGATTCAAACGCTGGTGAAGGCGAAAGGCAACCCGATGCGCGGCCGCGATCTGTATCTCAACGGCAAGACGCTGCAGTGCATCAACTGCCACCGCCTCGAAGGCGTGGGCGGAAATGTCGGCCCCGATTTAACCCGGCTTTGGGACACCCAGTCGCTGGAAAAAATCATGGAGTCAATGATCGAACCGAGCAAGGAAATCAAGGAAGGCTACCAGTCGTTCCGCCTCACGACCAAGAAAGGCCTGACGTACACCGGCTTGAAGGTCGTCGATACGCCGCAAGAAATCGGCATCAAGGAATCGACCGGCAGGGAAGTGCGAATTCCCAAGCGCGACGTCGAGGAACTTGAGGTTTCGAAGCAATCGCTGATGCCCGACAACGTGATTTCCCAGCTTTCCTTCGATCAGTTCATCGACTTGGTCGCCTTCCTGAAAGACCGACCGGCACAAGAATCATTACGCGGACTGGCGCTCGATTTCTGGGTGGTCGGTCCGTTTCCCGAGGACTTGAAGAAGCCGTTCCCGCCTGAGAAGAACCCCGATCCGAAGACGAAATACGGCGCGCTCGCGTGGCAACCGCGGCAGGCTGAGCCGAACGGCTACTTGGACCTGCGTGCCGCGTTTGGCAAGGACCACATCAGCGCTTATGCGTTGACCTACGTCCATTCGCCCAAACAGCAGAAGGTGAAGATGCTATG
>JBGQCZ010000792.1:0-2867 GCA_041495645.1 Gemmataceae bacterium
CGTTCGCGTTCTTGATCGGCGTGGGCGGATACCACTTGTGGCAAGCGGGCTGGACGTTTTACGTTTCGTTGTCGATCGCATTGTGCTTCACGTTGGCTTTCGCGCTGGCGTGGCACTGGCAGCGCAAGAAACGGTTGCTGCCGGGCTGGAATTTCGAGCCGCTGCCGCACGGATCGGAGCGCGATCAGGAAGCCTGGAAGTTGGTGGAGCGGCGGGCCAAGGACGCCGAGTCGATTCCATCGGCGCGCTTTACCGAGCCAGGCTTCTATACGAAGACCGGCCAGGAAATGGCCTTGGAACTGGCGCGGTTCTATCACCCCGACGCGCAAGATGTGTACGGGATGTTGACGGTTCCGGAGCTACTGTCCGTGGCCGAGTTGGCGGCCAAGGATTTGTCCGACCTGGTCCAGCGTTACATTCCGGGCAGCCATCTGCTGACGATCGACGACTACAAGAGTGCCCGGCAAGCGGTGGATTGGTATCGGCGGGCCAGCAATTTGTATTGGGTGGCGTCGGCTGTTTTTTCGCCAATCGAAACGGCAGCGCGGTTTCTGGCGTCGCGTTATGCAACCGGTCAGACCTGGAATCTGCTGCAACAAAACGTCCTGCTGTGGTTCTACACCGCGTTCCTGCACCGGTTGGGCGCTCACCTGATCGAGTTGCATAGCGGCCGGCTGCGTGTCGGAACTGCTCGATATCGCGAGTTGATGGCCCAGCACCAGGACGCGGGGCAGGGGGGCGAAAAGCAGACGGACGGGCAACCGGACCCACAACCCGCTCGCGAAGTGACGATTGCCGTGGTTGGGCAAGTGAAGGCCGGCAAGTCGAGCCTCGTGAACGCGTTGCTTGGCGAGCAAAAAGCTCTCACCGATGTCTTGCCGCTGACGAACGAGATCACGCGCTACCAACTTCAACCGCCGGGGATCGATTCTCGGCTGGTCCTACTCGATACGACCGGCTACGGCCATGAAGGGCCGCGCGAGGACCAGATGAAAGCCACGGAGGAAGCGGCGAAGCAAGCGGACGTGCTGTTTCTGGTGCTGCACGCTCGCAACCCGGCGCGCGCGGCGGATGTGCAACTGGTCGATCGCTTGAAGGCATGGTTTGCGGCGAACCCAAACCTGCGCATGCCACCGCTTATCGGCGTGATGACGCACATCGACCTGTTGACCCCGGCAATGGAATGGTCCCCGCCGTACAACTGGCGCGAGCCGAAGCGGCCCAAGGAAGAGCAGATTCAACAGGCCTTGCAAGCGGCACGCGACCAGTTCGGCGACCGGCTGACCACGATCGTGCCGGTTTGCGCAAGCGCCGGCAAAGTCTACGGCGTGGACGAGGAGATTCTGCCGGTGGTTGCCCAACGACTGGGCGAAGCGCGGACGGTGGCGTTGTTGCGCTGCCTGAAGGCTGAAGCGGACACCGGCAAGGTGCGCAAGGTCGTGCGGCAGTTGATCGATCTTGGCACCGAGGCCGCACGCATCATTTGGCAGAATGCGGCGAAATCATGACAAGGGGGGCGTTCAATGTTTCAGTTCCGGCCCGACAGACAAAACCTTGCGATGCGTCCATCCGCAATCGCCACTGTTCCTGGCCGCGAAGATCGAAGATGCAAAGTTCGGCAGGCGTTTCCGGTGCGGGGAGAATCAGGCAACGTTCGTTCAAGAGCCATTGATTCAATTGCGGTGGCAAGTCGTAGGCGGCCAGAAGATCGCGGACGGCCCGGCGCGTGGTGCGCAAGTAGACAAAGTCATCGGATGCGAGTTGAGCGTCTTGCACCGAAACGACACCCGGCCGCTGATGAGTTGCGGTGCCTTGCCAGGAGATTCCCATGGGCGCGCTGACTACGACTTCGGGAAGCGGTCCGAGTTCGCGCAACAGGGCGAGTCGAGACAGCGCGATGTTGCGGCTGAACGCTTCGTGCGACAGCATCGTGGTCAAGTCCGGCTCGCCCGGCTTCTTGGCGAATCCAAACGGGCGATCGAGGAACAGGCCCTTGCCGAGTTCGAGTTGCTCTTCGGAATGCGACAGGTCCGCCACGCTCTGGCGCAACGCCTCCCGAACGGCATTGGACTCGCTCAGTGGTGGATCGTCCGTGAACAATCGCCGGGTTCGTTCGCCGATATTGGTGATCTGTTCATCCGGGATTCGAACGAACGGAGCGGGCAAGACGCGCGAGTTTTCACCGGGCGAGGTTGGAGAATCGGGCACCGGGTGGCTGCGATACTGCCTCCGGATCAGCCAACCGTGTCGTAGACCGCGCCGCCGTAAGCGTTTTCGCCGCAATTCCGCCACGTCGTCCCCGGCGGCGGGGAGAAAGAGGGCCGGCGATGTGTCGATGAGTTGATGCAGATGTGTGACGATTTCGTCGACCATCAGGGCATCGGGATAGTTGGCGCCGCGATGATGGAAACGCACGAGGTCGAAGGCGGTCAAGTGGCGGCCGAGTTGACGGAGCAAATGGGTGAGGAAGTCGGCTTCGTCTGCGGCAGTCACGCGACCGGATTCAGTCAGGCAGCGGAGAAGTTGCAACGATTTGCTGACAAAGTCCGTGTAGGGGGAAAGAGCTATGTTGTTGAACACGTCGCGAAGGAGATCGAGCAAAGTGGCATCGGTTTGGCCGTTGCGAATCCACTGCGCCGCAAATGACTCGGCCACTTCGGAAATGTTGTTCGGATTCGCAGCACGGATTGCGAATTCCAGCAGTCGGCTCGATTCGGCTCCCGCCAGATCTGCCCGAAGCGATGCGGCAATCCAATCGGCGATCCGGGTGATCGGCACATCGCTTGCATCCGGCCGGTGGCAATACGCGAATTGTCCGAGCGAGAATGCGGGAAGCGGGGCTTCCAATGAGGTGAGCGGCAAACGGC
>JBGQCZ010000793.1:0-2862 GCA_041495645.1 Gemmataceae bacterium
AAGAACAGGTCGCGATCATTGGCAGCGCGAATATTCGGAATGCCCCATGGATCGCGCGCCAAGGTAGCGCGGCCGCCAGGCAGATCGCCGGTTGGCACTCGCCGCCGGCATTCCTCACGCCACCAGGAGTCGAATTGCTCGCGGGTGAGCCCAGCCGTCGCGCAAATGTCGGCGATGCGGTCGCCGCGGCCCAGGCGGATCAGTATTTCGCGGGATGCGAGTTTCATCGCGCGGTCAACTCCTCGCGCAGCCGGCGGCCAAGCGTCGCCGTGCGCTCCGCGTTCAGGTGCATCGGGTTCACAATCAGAACGCCATCCGCGAGCTTTGCGTGGCCGACGTGTACAGAGGGGCTGCCGAGGCGCAACCGGCGGCACACTTCCAGCGCCGAAATCTTCAATTGCCGTTCATCCACGGTAATTTCAAGCACCGGCAGACTCTGGCCGTCATCCGGGATGCGTAGCCGGCATTGGAGCGGCAGGTCCTTCACGCCCGCGGCGATTCGATCCAGCCAATGGCGCTTCTCGGCCAATTCCGTGTCAAAAGATCCGCTCGCGAACAATTCCAATGCGGCCAGCAGTGCGACGATTTGTTCCTTCGACACCTTCAAGGCCCGGCCGATGCCGTGACGCGGGAAGCCGGGGAGTTTCGCTTTGTCGATCAAGTTGGCTGGTGGGTCCCAAAGTTCCCAGTGATCGTCGAGGTCGAGCATTTGCAGCGCGGCGCTGCCGACAAGATCGCGGCGGCCGCAAAGAATACCCGTCGCTTGCGGACCGCGAATGGCCTTGCCGCCGCTGAACGCAACCAGGTCGGCCCCGCTGGCGACAATATCGCGAAGATTGGAGCGAGGCGGCAATTCACCGGCGGCATCGACCAGCACCGGCAGTCCGCTGGCGTGTGCCGCCGCCACCACTTCGTTCAGAGGCGGCCGGGCCTTGGCGTCGTGCACGTAAAGCACGCCAGCGGTGTTCGGCCCGAACGCCGCCATGAATTCCCAGCTTTCCGCGCGCCTCACGCCCGCGCCGGCCACGATTTCGTGAAATCCCACTTCGACCAATTTCGCTCCCGCCGTCCGCACCGCATGGTCATAACCGTTGCGCTGTTCGCGCGCGACAACAAACTCGTTCGGAAAATCAACGCAATGCGGCAGCGCTTCGATGCGGCTCGGATCGTAGCCGGCGAGAATCGCGGCGGCGCCGAGCATTAGACCGGCGGATGCGCCAGCCGTTACCAGACCTGCCTCCGCACCGGTAATCTTGGCAATCGCTTGCGATGCGGCTCCTTGCAACTGGTCGAGCGGCACGGATTCGTCGGCCGCGGAGCAGAACGCATCCAGCACCGCTCGCGGCATCGGCGCTCCGCCCAACCGCGTGACCGACCCCGAGGCATTGATGATCGGCGCGACGCCCCATTTCTCGAAAATGCTCATTCACCCGACTCCCATGATGATCGAACGGCGGCATCTTAGCAGCGCGTCACGCTCAACGCGAAACGAATTCCGCGAGCGTGTGGGCAACAGCAGCCCGGCTGCTTTGGAAGTTCTGCCCATATTGAGGGATTTGGCTTAGCAGCCGGGCTGCTCTTGGGCAAACCGACCCACTACCGCCGCGTTATATCATTCCCGTCGTCTCGCCTACTCAGCTAGAATGCCCAGGTTCCAACATGGAGGCGCAAGCCATGGGAATCGAAGAACGCCGTCAGCATCACGTCGAGCGAATCAAGAACTTCCTCGCCCAACGCGGCAATCCGCGCGGGCAAATGTTCCTCATTCTGATGGGAACCGGGTTGGCCGGATTCCTGACTGCTGCCTTGCTGCGATTGTTGGGCCTGGATTCGATGGGATTTCGCTATTTGCTATCGGTGGGGGCCGCCTATTTGGCATTTCTGGGAATGCTGGGGATTTGGATCGCGGCGCATCGACGGCGCGAGGCGGCTCGGCGCTGCTCTTCTTCTGGCCCGCTCATCGATGGCTACTATGGCGATCCGTTCCCGTACGGCGCCGGGCCAGTGTTCGTGGATAGCGGCGGTTCCAGCGCATCGACGGGTTCAAGTGGATCGGGCGGTTCGAGCGGCGGTTCAAGTCTTGATGTCGGCGACGGCGAAGGGCTCATCATTCTCGTCGTCTTGCTAATCATTGTTGCGTTGTTGGCAGCGTTGTTCGCGAGCGTTTGGGTGCTGATGGATGCCCCGGTGCTGATGGCCGAATTGTTGGTCGATGGCGCGATCATGACGGGAATGGCCCGGCGCTTGCGCCCGATTCCCGGTCAGCACTGGACCTTCACCGCCATCGGCCGCACCTGGATTCCTTTCCTCATCACAGCCGGCGCGTTTTGTGTCGTGGGCTTCGCGCTTCAGTCGTTCGTGCCCGGGGCAACGACCATGTTCGAAGCCGTAAACTTGGCAATGCGATAATGAAAGGAAATTGTTGAATTGAGATTGCCGCCTCCTCGAAGGCTGTTCCAATTCGGTCATCTGTCGAACTGAAAAAGTCGAATTCACTCCTGGCGACGGCACGTCATCCATTTAGCGGCAGCCATTCCTGGACGTCGTAGCGCGCGTGCGGAGACGCCGAGGGTGAGTGGGCCACTTCGCCGTACGCTTGTTGACACGTCGTAAGCAGCGGTTCCAGATCGGTTGGGGTGAGGAAGCCCTGTTCGCGGCAGAACGACAAGTCGGTCGGGCTGGAACCGGCAACCAGTTCCAGATTGGGCAGCACTTTTTGGGCTTCGGGCAAAAACTCCCGGCTGATTTCAACGCCGGGGTGGAGAAGGAACGTGGTCTGGCCGCGGCCCTGGCGCGCACCCACGAGCGGTGCGGCCCGATGGTAGAACTTCTGAATGTGGTAGGAAAGTGGTTGCCCCTTGT
>JBGQCZ010000794.1:0-2856 GCA_041495645.1 Gemmataceae bacterium
AGGCGACGGTCATCTCCTCGGGCAAGTCGCCTTCCATGTCAACCGAATTGGTGAGCGCGGCGAACACCAGGGCTGGCAGTAGTTGCTTCTGGCGCACGATCTGCACGTTGAACTGATGCCGGTCGCCACCGGGCTCGCGCCGCACGGCCATGCTCATCGGCAGCAGGTCTGGTTCGCGGCCAAGCCAGCCGGCGATACCGGTGCTCACGTCCGCATTCACCACGCCCACGGCTTGCAACGGGGAACCCATTTTGAAGCTCACGCTCAGGCGCGGATAGACGGTGTGCACCCAACCGGTCATGAGCGGCAGGTCGCAGCCACCCAGCGACATAAATGGATGCCCGAAGCCCCAGACGCGTTGGCCGTCCACGTGCGTGACCGTGCCGATGCCGGACATATCGAAATCGCCGGAGATTAACGCGACGCTCATCGCCGCGCCCGGCTCGATCTTCACCTTCTTCGCTTCCTCCGCCAGCTTGGCCGCGACACCGCCGCCCTGAACGGGAACCAGCCCGCTCTCGGGGAATCGCTCGCGCAGCATGCGCAAGCTGTGTGTTGTAAATCCGCCAGCCGAGACGGGGGCGCGCAGCGGCTGCATCCACAGGCCGTCGGCCTCGCCAAGCTTCGCTCCGCCGTCCGTTTGAGAGACGGTGACGGCGTCAAAGAACTTGCCATCTACACGAACGGGCTCTCGCAAGCCGACGCGAATGGGTTTGTCGCCGCCCGCCAGACCCCGACGTTCGCTCGCCTCCGCGAAGCTCAGCATTTGGCTGAACGGCGTGATGCCCGCGATCGGGTCCTTTCCGTAAGCCCAGGAATAGGCCACGGCGCCGACAAGTCTGTTGTCGATGTACACGGGGCTGCCGCTCATGCCGGCGATCACGCCCGTGCGCTCCAGATCGAGGCCGGAGAGACGAGCCAGAACCAGATCGCGGCCGGGGCTGGTGTTTTTCAACACGCCCAACACTTCGGCCTGGAACTTCTCGAGCGTCGCGCCGCGCATGACGGTCACGCCGTGGCCCTTCATGCCCGGCTTCAGGTCGTCGGGGTTCCAGAAAGTCTTGGGGTCGGGGTCGCTGGCAAATGCCGAACCGACGGAAAAAAGAAACACGCCGAGCGTGAGGCGGAGTGGATGGCGAGCGTTCATGGCGCACCCCCTGTGGGAGGGCTAAGCGGACTTTGGAAACTGCAACGGAATCGACGGAACGCGAGATGCGGGAGAGATCCAGTGATGGAACCGGCAGGAAGAGCGTCGGTCCGCGTCGGGGTCCGCCATCTGGGGCAGGGACGATACCCCGGAGGCAAAATCGACACAAGGCCAATCGGCCGCTGCTCGCCGGTTCCCCCGCAAGCTCGGTCAACCTGGCATGCGTCCGGAGGGCATGGCTACCCAATTATAGGATGCGAATCCAAACGTGCGTGCGGACAGGAAAGGAATGGTTGCGCAACCGATACACGTGACCTTCTGACATGCTCACTACATCCGCTTGACTTCTGGCCACGGAACCAACATGTCTGGTTGTTGATCCGCTTCCGCAGCGCGGCGCTCGAGCTCCGCGAGGAATCGATCGTCGACCGAGTCCTCGGTCTCGGTAGGCAGGCTGTGAAGTAACTGTTGCGCCAACCAAGCACGTTCTGATTCTGGCAATTGCAGTGTTCTATTGAGCAGGGCCGTCGTTCCTTCGTTCATCCGATCCCCCGCGAACTTCACACAATCCAACAACGTTCGAACCCGTCGCTATGCCTCAGCAGCCGGGAAAATTTACTACTCTGGACATTTTGGGACATTTTCGGACATCCCTCAAAGAAATCCAACGAGCAACCGCCCGACCCGCCATAAGTTTTTTTTCTGGGTGCCAACTGGTGCCATTCATCGAACTTGCTGTTTACGATAGCTGAATCACGCCGCCGACATTTTGCGCGCATTGCCGCCCCAAAAGCCATTTTTACTATACGCACGTATCGTATGTAAGGCAAGGGGGATTTGGTTTAGCACATGATCTATTTCAGGCTTCTCGCTGCCATTACTCGCGGATGCCTTTGATCGTCGCGCACAGTCGCACCCAATTCAAACCCCGCGTTTGCCAGCCTTTGCCGCACGCCGTCTTCCTGCGCGAAGCCGATTTCCAATAGCAGCCAACCGCCGGGTTCGAGGAAATTCGCGGCGGCGGGAATGAGTCGATCGTAGACGTCGAATCCTTCCGGACCGGCTTCGAGGGCTAGGCGCGGCTCGAAGTCGCGGACGTGCGGCGGAAGTTTGGCAAACTCCGCGCTGGAGACATACGGCGGATTGGAAACGATCAAGTCGAAGCGATCACCGCTCGAAAACGATGCGAACAGATTGCTTTCGACGAAGCGCACGCGCTCGGCCACACCGTGGCGCTTCGCGTTGCGGCGGGCCACGTCGAGCGCTTTCGGGCTCACATCACTGGCAACCACTTGCGCCGATTTCGCGCGCTGCGCGATGCTCACGGCAATGCAGCCGGAACCGGTGCCCACGTCGAGCACTCGCGGAGCGGTTAATCCCTTCAGTCGGTTAAGCGCTTCGGTGACGAGCAGTTCGGTTTCAGGCCTGGGAATCAGAACATCGGGCGTGACTTCGAAATCGAGCAGGAAGAACTCGCGATAGCCGATGAGATGCTGAATGGGGGAACCATCAAGCCGGCGCTTGATCAAATCGCGGAACCGCGTGCGGCGTTCCTCGTCCACCACTTCGTCCCAGCGCGTGTAAAGGGCGGTTTTCTTGCAACCGAGCGCGTGGGATAAAAGCAACTGCGTTTCCAACCGCGGCGATTCGAGCCCTTTCTGTTGGAAGTGCTGCTCGGTCCATTCCATCAGAGCGCGGATGGTCCATTG